>JAEERM010000021.1 GCA_016285835.1 Fibrobacter sp. | reverse complement strand
AGCATTCTTGAACATAAGTTTGAATTCAGGGTTCAGGTGTCTGATGGGGAATATCAGAAAGACACCCTGGTGACAATCACTTTGGTTGACGATGACGAACCGCCTATCATTATTCCTATATGCGAAGGCGATGAGTGTCCCACAATATGCCAGGGCGACAAGTGCGTCGAGTGCAAGGACGAAAGCTGTCACGAGGAATGTGTTGAAAACTGCGACAAACCTAATGATCCTGTCGATGTCTTGACTGTGTCTGTGAATGAACATTCTCGGCAGAATTACGAGATCATGAGGTATCTGGTTCGCGATGAGGACTTTGGCGTTGGACATACCATGGCGTTGACGGCCGAAATCGAGAATACGGCCGTTAACACCGGAGCTAAAGACCTCTTTGGTGCCAAAATGGAAAAGGATGCCGACGGTAATTGGAACGTAGTTGTCTATGTAGCTGATAGCTCGAAGCTTGATTACGAGACGTTAGACTTCTATACGCACGACGTGACGATTAACGTGCGTGATCCTATGGATGCGGAAGGCGTGCATGGTTCTCTCCTCCGAGTCATCAAGGTTGTCGACGTGAACGAAGCTCCGACGATTACTGGCGTTGAAGATTTGAACGGCGATTATAAGGATGCCAAGGATGACTTTACCTTCTACCCGAAGGAAGACCTCGTGGCAGGTGGTCTTGTGGGTTATGTCCATACGTATGATCCGGACGTGAAGCATTTGGATGAATTCGGTTATCGCGAATTCTCTCTCGATAATCCCGATAACTATCCGTTCGAAATGAAGGATTCCCTGTTGGTCCTGACGAAAAAGCTTGACTATGAGAAAGATTCCAGGGAATACACATTCGATGTCATTGTAAATAACTGCGAACGAGCTAAGAATAGCGCGGGCAAGTATGAAAAGATTAATCCGCCGAAGTGTACTGAACCTGTAAAGCAGACGGTAACTGTTAAACTGCAGGATGTCAACGAGAAGCCGGAAATCATCATTGACGGTCCTATTCCGGATGGTGGTGATGATTCTGATTCGCTCTGTGTTGCATACTGCGATACCACAGGTCGTGGCGTCGGCAAGGATTCTATCCTTACCATTGGTGTCAGAGAAAATACCGAAGATGGCAGAATCTATTCTGAAACTGGCAAGGTCTTGTTTGTGTATCATTATGCTGACGAGGATACGGGCCATGTTGCTGGTGCCATGGTTACTTGGTTTGTTGTTGACTCACTCTCGACGATTTCGAGTGAACCCCTCGATAATCTATTTAAGCTTGATTATCGCAACGGTACCATTAAGGTCAGCGTCAAGGACGAAAAACTGCTCGATTACGAAGATCTCAGAAATGCAACGTCTCGTAACGATCCGGATCCAGAATATACGGTTGGTATTGTCGTGACTGACCCGGATGGCTTGGCCGATACGCTCTACCGTAAGATTCGTGTGACGGATGAAAACGAAAAGCCGCTCTATACTGCGGAACCCTGTGTGATTGTCGAAGGCAACCATCCTGGCGACTCTATTGGCCATGTGGAACATCCGAGCGATATCGACTCCTTGTCCAGGAATCCGGCCTTGTATGATAACCAGTTCAAGATGACTAAAGTGTCCCATGAAAACCTGTTTGACTTGAGAAAGGATTCGACGGACTTGATGAGAGTCATGCTTGCCGCACTCGATTCGATTGATTGTGAAAATGGTTATACCTGTGGTGACAGTACCATCTACTGGGTTGAATTGACCTATGGAGATACGTCGCTCAAGACGGTGTATTCCAATTTGAAAATTCCGGTTACGATTCTTGACAGGAATGAAGATCCGATTATCAAGACCGATACCATCGGTGTTGCAGAAAACTCTCCGAAGGGAACGCCGGTTGATTCTATCAGATGGTTTGATTACGATGTGTTTGATAAAGAAGGTTTGCACTTTGAGATCAGTAGTGACCCGAGCGGTTGCTTCGAAATTGATCCGAAGACCGGTTTTGTGACCGTGAAGAAGGATAAATGCTCCGCTCTTGACCATGAAAAGAACCCGACCTTGGAAATTGAAGTGTCTGTAACGGACATGGTGTATGTTACTGACGCCAGCATGATTTATGGTGGCCCCAATACGGTCAAGAAGACTATTAAGGTGAATGTCCACGACGTGAATGAACCTCCGACCATCATAGAGGAAACGTTCTCTGTGGATGAAGATGCTAAGAAGGGCTCCGTGGTGGATACGGTCAAGGCGACCGATCCTGACAAGGATCCTAAGTATAACAAGCTCATCTTCACGGCTATCGGTGGCGACACTGCTACGTTCAAGATCGATTCCATTACAGGTATCGTTACACTGAAGGATACCTTGGATTACGAAACCAAGAGCAAGTACGAACTTGTTGTTCGGGTGTATGACGGTGAATATGCCGATACGGCAATCGTGCCGATCTATGTGAATAACAAAATCGAAAAGACCGAGGTGAAGATCACCTTGTACGACGATTCGACGAAGGTTTGGCATGATCCGGATACGGTATTCACGAATAGCCCGGGTCGCGAAATCTGCTGGGTGCAGGGACGTTCTGACCGTGACTTGAAGGATACCTGCATGGATGTCCACATTACCAAGGATTCGGTAATTGTCATTCGCTATAAGGATCCGACGACAGATTCCTACGGTGTCGATTCCGTGTTTATCTTCTATAGCAACGCGACTCCGATCGTGACCATTTCGGGTGACCAGGAGACTAACCTGGCGAACAACTTCTATACGATTGTCGAAGACACGGACAAGGGCGATACCAACCTGTACGTGAACGAGCGTAAGAAGGATGTACGCGTGACGGTGAAGGATCCTGCGAACAAGAAGGATACGTCTTTCGTGGTGAAGCTGAACCTGCAAACGGTGAATGTCCCGCAGAAGACGCTTGATGCGGTCAATACGATCGTCAACGAAAATCGCTTTGTCTTGAACGAAAATCCGAAGGGCGGCGTGACCCGCACTCCGGTAAACGGCAACGAAGTCAAGTACTCCTACAGGGAAGTCTTTGGCAAGGATACCGTGACGGTTTCTTATATGACCGATAACGATGGTAACCCGGTGCTGGTTCCTGTCTTGAATGACAAGGGCAAGGTTGATTCTATTGAAGTGATGACCGTTTCTTACAATGTCGTGATTGACGGCAAGACGGTGACGATCTCTTTCGTGGTTAATGCTGCGACGGGTGAAGTGCTGGTGAAGGATTCCAACGGAACGCTTATGGAAAGTGGCGCCTCCAAGGTCGCATCCAGCTCGTCTTCGAAGGGCAATGCAACCTCTTCTAGCTCCAGCAACAAGTCTAGCGTGACCGAAGGCATGTTCCTGATTACATACAGTGTGAAGGATCCTCTTGGAAATTCGACAACGGTTTCTTACTCTGTCGACGAAAAGGGTAAGATGGTGCAGAATGCCGATGGTGATACGGGTTACGCTGTGGCCTATACCTATACGAACAAGTATGGCAATTCCGCAACGCAGTCCCTGTTCATTGTGCTTGACCAGAAGGGTCCGACTGTTGAAATCTTGAAACCGCTCAAGGGCCAGGTGATTCGTTCCAACTATGTGGAAGTGGTCTGGACGGTCAATGGCGAAATCCAGGATACCTTGACGGTGCAGGGACTTGACAAGGGTCCGAACTATATCAAGCGCTTCTATCGCGACAAGGCCGGTAACGAGGCTGCGGATACGGTGCTTGTGATCATGAAGGACAGCAAGGATGTGGAGATTGCCGTCGTGACGCCGGTGACAGAAATGAACCCGGACGAAGTGAAGGAATACTACGAAGAAAATCCGCCTGAAGAAGGAGAAACTTTCGCGGTCAGTATCCTTAATCCGACGAGTGGCAAGGAAGTCGAAACCCTGAAGGGTGGCTCCTTCAAAACCAAGAAGGGAAGTGGTGAGGAACTCTATCCGGGCAAGGATAAGAAGCACCTCGGTCCGACCCTTGCTCTTGATGTGAAGCTCCCGACCATCAAGGACGGCGAGGGCAACACAGGCCTGGGCGGTCTTGCGACACTTGACGACCTTGTGCTCCCGAACGGCAAGATTTCGAATATCGGTATCGGTATCGATACGTCGAAGCTGAGCGCCGAACTCAAGCGCGAGTATAAGGAATACACGGTTGAAGAATACGTGGAAAAGTTCTGCGAAGACGGAACCAGCATACCGAGCGACTTGAGCAAGTTCAACATGTACAAGACCAAGATGCAGGTGAATATCTGGGTTTATACCTCTCTTGGAAACTTCGTGGACTACTTCAGTTTCGGTCAGGAAATGAACGATCCTGAGTACACTAACGATGCCGGCAAGTTGAAGATGTTCTTCGAAATGAAACCGGACAAGGATGGCTTTGTCAAGGCGGATAACGGCAAGCTTTATGCGACGGGCGCCTATCTGTACAAGGTGGAAGCGACAATCCGTTCGACTCTGCGTTGCACGATCCTGGACGAAGCGGTGCTGCACGACAAGCCCAATGCCAAGCGCAAGGGCGACAAGATCAAGTCTGACGACGAACTCTTGAAACCGTTCGGCTACAAGCGTCCGAAGACGAAGTAGGAATCTTTGGCCCCCGCCCCTTAGAGCGAGGGCCTTTTTACAGGAGTGGATATGTCTATAGAAGAACGCTCGACGCTGGTTTATTCGACGGCCCTGGGCGGCCGTGTCAAGCAGGAAAAGCCCAAGGCCGAACGCCCTAAGGGTGACGGCGTGGTGCGGATTCAGCTCAAGAGACTCGGCGGGGGCAAGATGGCCAGTGTCGTGGTCGGGGTTCCGCTCGATGAACCGGAATTGAAGGAACTTGGCCGTGAATTGAAGCAAAAATGCGGTGTCGGCGGGTCGGTCAAGGATTTTGCGATAGAAATCCAGGGCGATAAACGGAACGTTCTGAAAGCCGAACTAGAAAAAAGGGGCTATACGGTAAAACTGGCCGGCGGTTAGGGTTGTTTTTTATCACCCTTAAAAAAAACTTTTACCCTTTTAGAAAAAAAAAGGGTATTTTTATTATATCAAGAAGGTGTTTATGTTTTGTTCTGCTAAGTTCTTTTTCCGCGTGGCAGTTGCACTGGCTGTTTTGCCTGCACTGTCGTTTTCTGCACCGGCTGCGGGCAAGGTTCGTTCTACATTGGGGATTGTCGACCGCTGGAAGGTAAAGCTGAATAATTGGGAGCAACTTTGGACGGGTGCGAAGGTCTATCAGTCCGACCTGGTGCGTACAGGTGTAGAATCCGAAGTTGTTTTTGCATTGCCCGACGGAAGCTCTATTACGATTGCTGAAAATACGGAAATAGAATTGTCCCAACTTTTGGAACCGAATGACGAAGGCGGTTTCGAAACGAAGATCGATGTTCACAAGGGCTTTATCAATTTTGCAGTCCGCAAGCAGAAAAACAAAAAGTCGAATTTCAAGTTCAAGACGGGAACGGCAACGGCATCGATTCGCGGAACCGAAGGTTTTGTCGGTGGCGAGGGAATGTTCTTTGCGGGACTTAAGACGGGTAAGCTGGAAATTGTACCCGACGGTAGCAACAAGATGGTGGCAATCGAGGCAGGAGAGACGACCTTCGGTCGAGATTCGCTCGTGGTCCTGAAGCTGGCGTCATCGGGCGAGAAGCGCTTTGCCGAACGCCTCGAAAAAATCCTTTTGAACAAGTCCAAGTCGATGGGAGATCTGGTGCGCGAGGTGCAACAGGCTGATTCGGCTTTCCAGGAACAGTTGAGGGAAGAGGCTATTTCCCTGGCGCTGCCCGAAAACGGCTTTGCGTTGTCGTCCGCTTCGCCGGTGAACGTCTGCGAACAGGGCCTGGTGCTGGAAGGTTCTTACAGGACATCCGATGAAAACGCTTCGTTGATTTTGCAGGTGGGGAAGGGCTTTGTCTCGAACAACCTGATTCACTCCGCCGACGGCAATCCCCATCCCTTTTCGCAGCAGGTCGTGGTGAATGACGAAAACGGACTGTGGACGGTGAACAAGGCTACTCTGACGTTTACGGGAGCGGGTTTGACAACGAGTAAGTCCATTGACTTGAAGGTGAACAAGGCTTGCCCTGAAGTGAATACCAAGGCTCCGACCGTAGTGGTGGAATCCTACGATTCTTTGCGCTGTTCCGCGAACATTGCGATTAATGAAATGCAGAACGATGCGGGTATCATGGTTGTGGCAGCTGACGGATCCCCGCTGTCCGAAGATGCGGTGACCAAGAATACTCAGAAACACGTAAAGCTAAAATCGGGAAAGCACGAGTATACAGTCAATGTCGAGGACCAGGCCGGCAATAAGGTGACTGTGGCAAAGACGATGGGCTGTTATCCGGTCAAACGCTTTAACGTGGACATTCAGGGTGGCTCCAGGGAGGTGCTGAAGGTTCCACCTCCGCCCAAGGATGTGACGGACCGGATTCCGCAAAGCTTGCAGTTCAGGATACGTGTTCCGGATAACAATCCTGAAAACCTGTACAAGGTTGTCGTCAAGCAGAACGGAAAGGTTATTCGGCAGGAACTCCTGGCGCAGATCCATAGCCTGGATTACCAGATTCCACTTGAGTTGTCGAGAGGCGGTGTAAACCGTATTGAAGTGGAGGTGACCCATAAGAGCGGGTTCAAGGCGAAGGCTACGAAGGTGTACGAGGTTCGTTGATGAAATGGAAGTATTTGGCCTTGATGGCGTTTTTGATAGCGGCACTCCATGGGGGTGCTTTTGCCGTTGATACGGAGGAGGCCTCGGGGAATGTCATTGGGGGAAATCTTTCCGGCTTTTTGAAAGCGGATCGTTCGCCATACAGGGTGAATGAAACTCTCGTTGTTCCCGAAGGTCGCGTTCTTTTGATTGAGGCTGGCGTAGAACTGTATTTTGCGGAAGGTACGGGTCTTGACGTTCGAGGCGGATCGCTTGCGGTGATGGGTGAACTGGGAAATCCGGTTGTGTTTGCCGCGGCAACGGAAGGGAGCTCCTGGAACGGAATTTCGGTGACGGGGGTGAAACGCTCCGAGGTGCAGGGTGTTGTTGTCAAGGATGCCGAGTTCGGTTTTTCAGTCGAAAGCGGCGCCCTGGAACTTCGTGATGCAGAAATTAATAATGCCTCGCGGGCTGCCCTTTATGTCCGCAATGCGTCGGTCGATATTCAGTGGGCGACAATCCAGAATTCAAGAAATGTCGGTGTATGGGCGACTCAGAGTGCCTCGGTGATGATTGACGGGACGAACTTTGACAATAACCATATCGCCCTTGTGGTGGGGGATGAATCCAAGGTGAGCTTGCAACGTTCCTATTTGGAATCGAACGAAGCCGCCATTCTTGATATAGGGAACAATTATCTGAAATTGCGCAATACGGTCTTGGAAGGAAACCAGATTGGCTATGCATCGCAAGACCTGCCTCCCGAAGACGTGAAGAAGTCCATGAAGAATAACCATAAGGAAATGATTCACGATGTGGAATATTTGCAAAACGGCATTGGCGATGAACCGCGCAATCCCTACGCGAACGGGTTGAAAATCGGTGAAAATCTCGGGGTGGAATCGGTTGATTCTGTATGGAATGTTTCGGGAAGTGTCGGTGTCGAAGTCGGTTATCACAAGGTGCTGACCCGGAAACACTATGAGAGTGAACCTTATGTGTCCGGAACCGATACGGTTTATACGGGGGATCGTTACATCAACTATTTCCAGGTTCCGGGACTGTTTACGAACTGGAATGCGGATGTCTTGATGCAATCTCCGACTGGGCAGGTGGTTGAGGTGGTCGCCGACGTTTCTAATGACAGCTGGGACCATTTCAAGGTGCACCGTTTCCAGGCGTCGTATACCGATGAAAACCAGCGACTGGTTTTGGGTGATGTCTATGCGCATGCGGGAGAACTTTACCTAGCCGGAGTGAACGCTTTCGGTGGCTCGTATGACTTGAAGGTTCTGCAAAATTCTGTGAAGGATCCGCTGTTCGAAGGTTCCGTCTTTGTGGGCGAGACCAAGGCGCCCAAGATTATAGGGGAACGCAACTATGACGTATACAAGGATTATGTGGAAGACGGCGAAGCGGAGCCGCAACGGATGATTGTGGGTGGAAAGGTTCGCTGGAACATGCATCGTCGATTCAATGGAACGCTTGGCTTTATCGGAAACGAGGATTACGTGGAAGATCCGTTCTTGAGGGACGGCATGTCGGAAAAAGTCAATATGGCGAGCCCGAGAATTTCGTCGAAGACTTTCTTTGCCGATGGAAACTGGCTCTTTTTCCCCGGAGATATCAAGCTGAATGGCCAGGTGGCCGTCGGTGGCGTCGATACGGTGAATGTCGAGACGATGAGGGCGATTAACCAGGTGTTTGCCGAAGCGGGGCTGGATGCCTCTAATTATGCCTTGCTGAACCGTTTGATGAAGGACCCGCGTCAGGTCAGTGCGTTGACGGCTAAGCAACTGGAATCGATTTATGGGGATAATTCGCTGAAGACTCCTTCGGAAATGCGCGCAGAATTGCGGAGCCTGTTGGAAAAGGCGTCCAAGATCGCGAAAGAAACGGTCGTGGACCAGTCCAAGCCTTCGAAAGGAGACTTCTGGGGACATGAACATTGGGCCGTGGCGGGTTCTTATCAGTGGTCAGACGAAAACACATTTATTGAAGGTTTCTTGCGTTATGTGGGCCGCGAATACTTTAGTGCGGGATCGCCTGACCTGTTGCAGAATACGCGTATGATTGGCGGAAACCTGAAACAGAAAATCTACGATTTCTGGAACTTGGGATTCGGCTATACGGTGAATGTGGAAAATGCGGCCGATGATGGCTCCGGCTACAATATTTTCGGTATGGCGGAAGGCTCCAAGTGGGGAATGTTCTCGGGAGCGGAAAGCGACTGGCTCAAGGAACATGAACAGGACGAATCGCGTGCGCAGTATATTCACGATGGTTACCTGAGTAACGATTTCTGCTTGACGGAAAAAGTCAACATGATGCTGAAGTACTCGATAAACTATAGGACCCGCAGTACGTCGCAGCGCATGTACGCCAACTATTCCGCAAGTTCCGGAATCTATAACGATCCCTGGTTCAAGGCGCAGGGTGGCCGCCCGACATTGGAAGTTTATTCCGATGATGACACGTTGTTGATAGACAAGGCCCGTTGGGAGAAGTATTATAGCGTGGCTGACGAAGATTACCTGGCGACGCAGTTTGTGGAACGGCTGATGAAGCATACGCTTGAGTTGGGACTGACGGTTAAGTTGCCCCAGAAGAGTGTCTTGAAGGTGGGCGGTGCCGTGGAAGTCCGTTCGGACATGTCCAAGTTTGAACAGGACGACTTGCTGGAACAGTTTGATTTCAAAGACGAAACCTACGGAATCTTGGGCTATTATTTCCACGGTGGGGACTATTTTGAACAGCGTTATCCGATATCCTTGACGATCTCGAGGGATGGTTTCAGGAACATGTTTGCCGTGATGCCGCGATACAAGATTTATAACCGCAACGAGATGCGCGAATTTGAATGGACCCTGTCGGACAATATGGATATCGACTTGTCCAGGAATTTCCTGGAACTTTCGCTCGGTGCGGGGATCCGTCAGAATTTCCTGAGCTATGAAATCGAGGAAGAGGATTATGACGAAATGGAACTGGATGTAGATGGTTCCGCCAAATTGCGCGTGTATCATACGCCGTCGCTGTATTCGGATTGGACTGTTGGCGCAATCTTTAATTACAGACCGGATAACCGGGCCGATCAATACAAGGATTTCTACATGATTGCGGCTTTGAACTATGAATTCTAGAGGACCGTGATGTATATCGGTTGTCATTTGTCATCTTCCGCCGGTTTTTTCGCGATGGGCGAAACGGCATTGTCGATTGGTGCGAATGTTTTTCAGTTCTTTACGCGAAACCCGCGCGGCGGTGCCGCAAAGCCTTTTGACAAGGCGGATGCGGTAAAGCTTGTCGCGTTGCTGGAGGAAAACCGTTTTGGCCCGATTTTGGCGCATGCTCCGTATACGCTGAATGCCTGTGCCGCCGACGAAGGCCTTAGGCAATATGCCATTGATGTAATGAAGGACGACTTGTTCCGTATGGACCATTTCCCGGGAGCGATGTACAATTTTCATCCGGGAAGCCATGTGAAGCAGGGTGCCGAAGTCGGCATAGAGCTGATCGCGAAGGCGTTGAATGAAATACTGAATCCTGCACAGAAAACGACTGTGCTGCTGGAAACGATGGCTGGCAAGGGCTCTGAGGTCGGAAGAACTTTCGAGGAATTGCGCGCGATTTTAGACCGTGTGGAACTTTCTGACAAACTGGGCGTTTGCTTGGATACTTGCCATGTGTTTGACGGTGGCTATGATATCGTGAATGACTTGGATGGCGTCCTGGAAAAGTTTGACAAGGTGATTGGACTGAATCGCCTGAAGGCGATTCACCTGAATGATTCGAAGAACCCCATGGGAAGCCATAAGGATCGTCATGAGGTCCTTGGGGGTGGTTTTATTGGACAGGAAGCCTTGTTGCGAGTGGTGAGGCATCCTTTATTGAAAGAGCTGCCTTTCTACCTGGAAACGCCCAATGAATTGCCTGGGTATGCGGCCGAAATCGCGCTTGTACGGAAGGCGGTTGCGGCGGTAAACAAATAAGTGGCGAAAGAGGTAGCGAGATTCGTTTTGAAAAGCTATTCTTGCGCTATGAAAATACCTGTCCGCTACAACCATGTGGGATATGCACCCCAAAGTGCCAAGATTTTCTTTGTGAATTCAAAGGAACTGTCGTCTCGCGGACTTGCTGTAGACGACTATTTCTTTAGAATTGTGAAAGTCGGTCGCGGTGTGGATGGTGTGCTGGTGTACGAGGGCCGTTTTAGGGACGGTACCTTTGAACACGGGGGGCTTTGCGAGTACACAGGGGAATTGCTCTGGTCGGGTGATTTTTCGGTGGTCAGGGAGCCCGGCGACTATACAATCCAGATTTGGCAGGAAAACCGCATAGAGAAGGAGATGCTGTTGTTTGAAACTGCCCCGTTCGTAATTTCGGACGGCTGGATTTATCGTCAGTTGCTTGCGAATATCAAGTCGTTTTATTTCCAGCGGAGCGGGGTGGATCTTTTGCCCGAATTTGCGGGGAAGTGGATGCGTCCGGCGGCGCATCGCGACGATGCGATTGGATTTCACCCGAGTATGCAGAGAAAGGGCGTGTGGAACGCCCATGGCGGCTGGTACGATGCGGGGGACTATGGCAAGTACATCGTGAACGGAGGGGTGTCTGTGGCGACACTTCTGCTCGCCTGCGAACTGGCGGATGAAAGCCTTTGTGGAGAACCGGTTCCGTGCCAAAATCAGCTCCGTGAGGCGATTCTTGGCGGAGGGGTGGAATCGGGGGATGGCCTCAGGCAGTATAGCCTGAAGGACGAGGTGCGGTTTGAACTGGAATTCTTCTTGCGGATGCAAGATGAGGACGGGGGTGTATTCTTTAAGGTGACGCCGGAACATTGGGACGGCTTTGTTTCGCCGAAAGATTCCGACTTGCTGCAGAAGCGCATGATTCTGGGAAAGTCGACGACTTCAACGCTGAATTTTGCGGGTGTAATGGCGGCGGCGCACCGCGTGTATCGCGGAAGCGATGCGGCGTTCGCGGAACGCTGCCTGCAGTCCGCGGTTTCGGCGTACCGCTGGGCGGTCGCGCGCCCGTTCGTGGATTGGCCGCACAATACCGAAGGCAGCGGCGGGTACGGCGACGAACACGCCGAAGATGAATTTTTCTGGGCGCGCGCGATGCTGTACCGCGAACTGCAGACACGCGGCGGTGCTTTCGCTGGGATGACCGCTGCGAAACTCCGCCCGCAGATTCTAGAAGATATGGAAAAGTTGCCGCCGAAGTTCGGTGCGGATTGGCGCGATACGCAGAACCTCGGCTGGATGGGGCTTGCCCTGCAGGACCAGGATGTGGAACTGCGGACTTGTGCAAGGAACGCTCTCGAAAAGACCGCTGAAGATATTGTCGAGGCGCAAAAGCACGATGCGTACGGCATTTCCCTTTCCAAGTTTATTTGGGGCAGTAACGGCGAAATTGCTAACCACGCCCTCACCCTTGCCGTCGTGAAACGCTGGAAAAAAGACGGCTGTCTTGATGACGCTTGCGGCGGCGATTGTGGCGAAAATGTTGGCGGCGGCGAGCGCGAAACCCGTGGAAAGGGTTTGTCTCTTGATTTCTGGTGTCGCGAGCTGTTGAACTTTATCTATGGCCGTAATCCTGTAGATGTAAGTTTCGTGACGGGCTCGGCCTGGAGTTCTCCGAAATTTCCGCACCATCGCCTGAGCCATTCGGACGGAGTGACAGAACCGATACCAGGACTTTTGGTGGGGGGGATTAACTGTGACCGTCAGGATATGCACCGCGCCCCGCATTACCCAGGAGAACTCGCGGGATTCTCGTATACCGACGAGCGTTGTTCTTTTGCGAGCAACGAAACGGCTATCAACTGGAATGCCCCGCTGACAGCGGTCCTTGCCTTACTTTGTTGTTGAGTCCTTTGCCGTCGAGTCTTTCTTGACGACGGTATCCTTGACGGTCGTGTCCGCCTTTGCGGTATCCGCAGAGGTTTCCTTCAGCTTTTCCTGCACCTTGGGAAGGAGCGATTGCAAGTCGACGACCGGGTTGTTTTCGGATTCGAATTCCTTTGCGGAAATGATCGGCTTGTAGTAGAAGGAGTCTGTTGCCGTAAGGTTCCCTGCGGGCAAAAGATCGTAGTACGAGACAAACAGAGCGGCCCAGCCTCGCAGCCATTCCTTGCGGGATTCGCGGCTTGTATACCAGGAATCGGCATTGTAGATAAAGTGGTGAAGGTCTTTGGTGAAGTAGACGGGACTGTCTCCGGAAAGAGTCCTGAAAATGTTCTTGACCCGGTGGGTCGAGGCGGCGCTAGTCAAGAGAAGTACGGTGTCCGCCTTGTGTTTCTTGAGCCAGGGAATGATGGTGTATGCTTCGCCGATGGTGGACGGATCGTCATGCCTTGCGATAAAGACCGCATTACTGTCGAAATCCCCTAGCTTCATGAAATCGTCTAGGTAGAATTCGGCGTTGGTCTTGTTGCGGAAGGTGCGTCGACCGAGAATCAGTACGGAGTCCGCTTTTCCGCTTGCCATCAGTTCGGCAGCATAGTCGGTGCGTTCCATATCTGCGGTCTGTCCGTCCAAAACGACAACCCAGTTTACGTGGTCGAAATCGTCGTCATCGACAAGCCAATGCCCGCTTTGCGTCATTACGATGTAGAATGTGATGACGAAAAAAATGGCGGTAAGGACAAGCGCACTCAGAATGATCTTTTTCTTCTTGATTTGCTTCTTGGTGGGTAGCTTGGACAATTTAAACTCCTTTTCGCGATGGATCTATGTCGCTTCTTTTTTCGGTGCGGTAGAGGGCCGCGTTTTCACCGTCGGCGTAGTATTTCTTGCGTATTCCGAATAAAGTAAATCCGTGTTTTTCGTAAAAGCGGCGGGCTTTGAGGTTTGTCTCGCGGACCTCCAGAAAGCAACAGTCCGTTTTTTCAAGGTCAAGTTGCGAAAGCCCTGCCTGCAAAAGTTTTCCACCGATTCCGTTATGTTGAGCCGAGTTGCGGACTGCGATGGAGAGCAATTCCGAATCGGCTCCCAGTAGATGGAAAACCGCGTATCCGATGATATTGCCATCGTTTTCGTAGACGACGGCGTAAGTGTAGGGCGCCTTGATTTCAATCTCGTACTGACGCTCGTTCCAGTCTTGGAATGCGAGTTCGCCCTGAATTCGCAGGACGGCAGGAATGTCGGCTGAATTCATCTTGCGAATGGGCATAGCGTTTTCCTATGTGGCAGTAAGGCAGATGTCAGTGCAACTTTTCGAAATAGGACGGCTGGATGTAGTTTGCTTCGAGCATCAGGCTGGGGGCGACCGTATTGAAAAGGCTGCTCCATTTGCTGAGCGGCTGACCCTTATCCAGAATAGTCCTTGCGCCGGTTGAATTGAATGCGGCTTGCAGGGACTCGTCGGCGAGGGCTGCCTCATCTACGACGACCTCTTTTACAGGGTGAGCCTTGAGGGCTTCGATGACCTGGGCCGTTTCGATAAAGCTTTCTTTTTCGTCGAGGCGCAGGTACCAGTAGTCCTTGCGGGCGCGGATGACGACTGCCGCACTTTCGGACGCGTCGGCAAAGCAGGCGAGGGCCGCCAGGGTAGAAACTCCGTAGAGTTTGCGTTTGCCGCTAAAGCTGAGCCCTTCGCAAAAGGCGACTCCCGTGCGTAGGCCGCTGAAAGAGCCGGGACCGAGCGTGACCATGACGCGCGTGACCTGGTCGAGGGTGGCGCCCGCTTTTTCGAGGAGGGCGTCGAGCATGGCCGAGGCGGTTTCGCCACGGGCCGATTCATCGATGGATTCGATGTAGCGGTTTGCTCCCGATTCGAGGAGCGCCATCGAGATTCCCTTGCGCGAAGTATCTACAAATAAGTCGAACATAGTTAGAATTTAGAGCTTTGGGCTAAGAACTTAGAGCTTAGAACTTAGAAGAGTTTTTCTTATCTAAGCTCTACCAACTAAGTTCTACCAACTTTATCTTTTGATGTAGAGGCTCTTGTCGATAATCAGGTCGATCAGCTGGCTGTAGGTAATGCCTACGCTGGCGGCTTCGGCCGGAAGAATCGAAGTCGGAGTCATGCCCGGGAGCGTATTCGTTTCGATAGCGAACAGCTGCTTGTCCTTGGTGATACGCACGTCGGTACGGCTGTAGCCTGAACCGCCAATAGCATAGTGAGCGTTTTTCACGAGTTCCTGGATGCGCTTGGTGAGGTCTTCGTCAAATTCGGCCGGGGTGACTTCCTTGCATTCGCCGTTGTACTTGGCTTCGAAGTCAAAGTATTCGCGGGTGGTCATGCGCATTTCAGTCGGCGGCAGGGGCTTTTCGCCTTCGATGTAACCGCAGCTCGCTTCTTCGCCGGCAATGAACTTTTCGCAGAGCAGGCGGTTGGAATCCTTGAACAGGTCCTGGGCAATTTTGCCTGCTTCGTCAAGGTCCTTGGCGATACCGATGCCGATAGAGGAGCCGCCCAGCGGGTCCTTGATCACGAGCGGGAATCCGAGTTCATCGGAAACGGACACGAGCGTGTCGCCGGTAAAGTCGTGCTTCCAGATGACGCGATACGGCGGAGTCGGGATGCCGTTTGCCCTGTAGATTTCTTTGGTCTTCACCTTGTCCATGGCAAGGGCCGAGGCAAGGAGGCCGCAACCGGTGTAGGGAATACCCCAGTTTTCGAGCATAGCCTGAATGTGGCCGTCTTCGCCCCATTTACCGTGCAAGGCGAGGAAAGCAATGTCGGCATCGGGGAGTTCCGAAAGGGCCGGAGACTTTTTGCAGTTGGCGGCAGCACCTTCGAGTCCGCGGAAATAGTTCACCGAGAAGTTGTCTTTCTGATAAGGAGAGAGTTCGCGGGAAGACCAGTGCCAGGTACCGTCTTTGTCGATAAGGACGGGGTGGATGTTGTAACGGTCCGGATTCATGGCGCGGACAACGCCGGTGCCACTGACAACGGAAACATCATGTTCGGTGGATGGACCACCCATTAAAACGAGTACGCGCATACGAGCCATTATAAACCTCTTTAGAAATAAACTTTATAAATAATGTAGTAAATTAGGATTTTTGGGGAATAAAAAAACTAACGGCATCCCCCCCAAAGGGATGCCGTAGTTGGTGTTTGGGATGTTTGGTTTCGTATCTATAAGATAGATTTGTGGAGGGGCAAAAGGTAGGGGAAGGAGTGATAAAGTGTTGTTGCGTTTTACAACACCCTCTGTTCCGCGTATCTGTCTCAAAAAGAGCTGAAAAACTGTATTTTTTTGAAAAAATGGCATTTTTTTATTAAACACTGCTGTTGTTTGGTGCGAATTTGGGCCATTTGGGGGCTTTTTTGGCGTTGGCACGGCCTTTGCATATATATGGCGGTAAAAAATAGAAAGAGAAGGTTAAATATGTCCGATTTTAATAACGATGCAGAAAAGGTGTTGGCGAAGGCGCAGAGCCTGCGCGACCGTTGCTCCCATTCCTACTTGGGTGCGGCACACTTGGCGGTGGGCCTGGTAGAAGGCCCCGATGCCACCCTGAAGAAACTCTACAAGTCCAAAGGCGCGAAGACCAACGAGCTCCGCGGCAAGTTGGAGCCGTTCGTGCAGAAGATTCCGCGTATGGAAGGTGTGAACCCCGATGTGGAACCTGATAACGACTTGAACCGCATCTTGCGCGCCTCCGTGCAGGCGGCGCGTCAGGTGAACCGCATGGTGACTCCGGGCGACATGCTCGTGGCCTTGATGAAGTTTTCGGGCGATCGAGGCCTTGCGAAGGTGTTCGAAGATGCTTTGGGAAGTGTCGAGGTCGTGGAAACATGGCTGTCTGACCCGTTTGCGGGTGCCGCCAATGCCGAGGAACAGTCTCCGCTGAAACTCTACGGCCGTGAACTTGTGGAAATGGCTGCTGACGGAAAGCTTTCGCCGGTGATTGGCCGTGAAGAGGAAATCCGCCGTGTCATCTTGATTCTTAGCCGTAAGACGAAAAACAACCCGTGCCTGGTCGGTGAACCGGGCGTGGGTAAGACCGCTATTGTCGAAGGGCTCGCCGAGCGTATTTACCGCGGCGATGTGCCTGACGCCCTGAAGGGCAAGAAGTTGTTCGCGCTGGATTTGTCTGCCTTGATGGCGGGCGCAAAGTACCGTGGCGATTTCGAGGAACGTTTGAAAGCGGTGCTCGACGCGCTCGAAGAAGACGGCAACACGTTGCTGTTTATCGATGAAATCCACACCATCGTGGGTGCGGGCAAGACCGAGGGCTCCATGGACTTGGGCAACATGCTCAAGCCGAAGCTCGCCCGTGGTGAACTGCACTGCATCGGTGCGACCACTACGCAGGAATACCGCAAGTACATCGAGAAGGATTCCGCATTGGAACGCCGTTTCCAGCCTGTGCAGGTCGACGAACCGAGCGAAGAGGAATCAATTTCTATTCTCCGTGGCATCAAGGATGGCTTTGACGCGCACCATGGCGTGCGTCTGCACGACAACGCGCTCGTGGCGGCGGTGAAACTTTCGAACCGCTACATCAGTGACCGTTTCTTGCCGGACAAGGCTATTGACCTGATTGACGAGGCCGCAAGCCTTGTGAAGACGCAGATGGATACCGTGCCCGAAGCCTTGGACACCTTGCAGCGTAAGGAACTCCAGATGAAAATCGAGGAGCAGGCCTTGGCGAAGGAAACCGACGACACCAGCGTAAAGCGCCTGAAAGAGTTGCGCGAAGAACTCGCGACGACAGATGCTGCAGTCAAGCTGATGCAGGACCGCTGGCAGGAGAGGCGTGCGAAGAACGCCGAGTTGCAGGGCCTCAAGAAGTCCTTGCAGCAGGCGAAGGACGAGATGGAGCAGGCCGAAGCCCGCTACGACTTGAACCGCGCTGCCGAACTCAAGTACAACAAGATTGTGAACTTGGAAAAGGAAATCGCCGCGAAGACGGAAGAAATCAAGAAGTCTGCAGGCGACGGTGACCTGAGCGAAGAGGTGACGGAAGAAACCATCGCCCTTGTGGTGAGCCGCTGGACCGGAATTCCGGTGACGAAGCTTTGCGAAGGCGAAAAGGCCAAGTTGTTGCACTTGGACGAACGTCTGCATGCCCGCGTGATTGGCCAGGACGAAGCTGTGGAAGCGGTTTCTGAAGCAATTCTCCGTAACCGTAGTGGCCTTAGCCGCGAGAATGCGCCGATTGGTAGCTTCTTGTTCCTTGGCCCGACAGGTGTCGGTAAGACGGAACTTGCCCGTGCGCTTTCGACCGAACTGTTTGATAGCGAAGCGGCCCTGGTGCGTATTGACATGAGTGAATACATGGAAAAGCATAGCGTGAGCCGCTTGATCGGTGCGCCTCCGGGATACGTGGGCTACGAAGAAGGCGGCCAGCTGACCGAAGCCGTGCGTACGCATCCGTACTGCGTGATTCTTCTCGACGAAATCGAGAAGGCTCACCCCGACGTGTTCAACACGCTGTTGCAGGTGCTTGACGACGGTCGTCTGACCGATGGCAAGGGCCGTACCGTGAATTTCAAGAACACCTTGATTCTGATGACGTCGAACCTGGGCGCCGCTCATTTCCAGAACCGCGCGGGCGATGCGAAGCCTGTGACCTTGAAGGAAATCGAGCCGGAACTCCGTGGATTCTTCCGCCCGGAATTCTTGAACCGCTTGGACGAAGTGCTGGTGTTCCAGAGCTTAACGAAACCGCAGATCAAGGACATCGTGAAGCTGAAATTCAAGGGACTCGCTGAACGCGCCGCCCGTCAGGATTTGCAGCTCACGCTGACCGATAAGGCGCTCGACGCCATTGCCGATGGTGCCTACCAGCCGGAATTCGGTGCCCGTCCGATTCAGCGTTACCTGGAACGGAACGTGGAACGCCCGCTGAGCCATGCAATCCTCGCTGGCGAAGTGAGTGCCGCAAAGCCCGTAACCATCGACTACGATGGCGAGAAATTTGTGGTTGAGTAGTAGGAAGTAGACAGTAGGAAGTAGACAGTGACTTCCTACTTCCTACTTCTAACTTCCTACTTATAAAGCTGTCATCACGTACAGGCCGATTCCATAGCGGTCGTTGTTCTTTTCTTGCATCACGCCGATGTCGAAGTCCAGACGGACTCGTGTGCCTCCGAATGCGAATTCGAATTTAGGCAGGATGTCGATCATGAAGTCGTCGAGAAGGTGCCCTGCACTGCCCGATGTGTTGACCTCGACCATGCAACGCAGAAAACGCCCGAAAATGAGTGTCGGCGTCATTCCCAATGCAAACTTTACGTAGCCTCCATCGCCTGTGACTCCATCGAGGAATCCGGCGCGGGCTTCGTAATAGTTCAGAAAATTCTTGGAGATAACTTGATCCGAACCGAGCGTGAGGACGATGGCGCTACCATTGTTCCTGTTTAGACCAAAGTAGCCATCGACTTCAAAGAAATTGACTGTGTTGAACCGGAAGCGACCACCGACGTCAAGGGAGGCCTGTATATAGTCCATTTTGTCGTAAGTTTGGACGTTGATTTTTGAACCGAAGTCAAAATTTTTTGTCAAGCCGCTTGTGAGGTTGATGGGGAAAAGAACATTCGGGTCGAAGTCCGAACGCATTCCGAATCCGAACCCTAATTTGGGAGAGGGGCGGCTATCGGGCCCGAACGTATATCGCATATCCCAGATGTTGTCGAGGGCAAATACATTTGTAGCCAGAATAACGAATAGGGCTGTGAGGACTTTTCTCATACGGTTAAAAGTTAGCTAAATTTTATCGCGTAAATAGAGGTAAACATGATTGAACCGCGTCCAGAACTTTCAAAATTGTCTGATTACGTTCCCGGAAAATCCATCGAGGAAATTCGCGAGCGTTATGGCCTAAACCGCATTGTTAAACTTGCGTCCAACGAGAATCCGCTGGGTGCATCCCCGAAGGCGGTCGAGGCGTTCCACCAGATTGCGGACAGTCTGCACCTCTACCCGCGTGGCGATGCTCCGAAGCTGATTGACTCCATTGCGCAGAAGTTCGGGGTGAAGACCTCGCAGATTATCATAGGTAATGGCTCCGACGAGATTATCGACATGATCGGCAAGGCGTTCATCCGCCAGGGCGACAACTGCGTGGGAATTACACCGACGTTCTCCGTGTACAAGTTTACGACGCTCTCGAACGGTGCCGACTTTATTGGCGTGGGCGAGGGCGAACAGAAGGCTTCGCTTGAGGACCTCGCAAAAGCAATCAATGCAAAGACCCGCGTGGCCTTTATCTGCAACCCGAACAACCCGACGGGTGCCTACTACAGCGAAACCGAAATCCGCGATTTCTTGAAGAAGGTCCCGCAGGATGTGCTTGTCTTTTTGGACGAGGCGTATTCGGAATTTGCGACGGCTGACGACTATCCGCAATTGGCAGGGTTGCTCGACGAATATCCGAACTTGTTTATTAACCGTACGTTCAGCAAGATTTACGGACTGGCTGGGCTTAGAATCGGTTATGCCATGTCGAACGAAAGCGTTATCAAGGCAATGTGGAAAATCAAGCCGCCGTTTGACGTGAACCAGGCGGCGCAGGTGGCTGCAATTGCCGCTCTCGGCGACGAGGAACACGTGCAGAATACGCGCAAGATGAACGCCGAAGGCGTGAAGGTGCTGACGGATGCTTTTGAATCATTCGGCTTCAAGGTGCTCCCGACGCAGGCGAACTTTATTTGCGTGCGCATCGGCGAACGTGCGAAGGAAATGGTGGCGTTTCTGGAACAAAACGGCATGATTATCCGCGGGCTTACGAGCTTCGGCATGCCCGAACATGTGCGTATTACACTTGGTAAGCCCGAAGAGAATGCTTTCTTGCTGGAACTCGTGAAGAAGTGGCTGGAGGCGTAACATGGCTGACAACTCTGAACTGCTAAAAATTGCGCTCAAGACAGCGGAAATGGCCCAGGAAAATATCCTGAAGTATTTCCAGACGGGAGTGGGTGTCGAGTGGAAAAAGGACAACACTCCGGTGACGATTGCCGACAAGAGTACGGAAGAACTGGCCCGTGAATTCTGGGCCAAGGAGACTCCGGGCTTTGGCGTGATTGGCGAGGAGTTCGGAATCGAGAGTCCCGATGCGGAATACCAGTGGGTCATCGACCCGATTGACGGCACGAAGGCTTTTGTGCATGGCGTTCCCCTGTTCGGCACGCTGATTGCGCTCTACAAGAAGAATGTTCCTGTGTGTTCCCTTATCCGCATCCCGGCGATGAATACGGCCGTGTGGGCGGTAAACGGCGGCGGTGCCTTTTTGGACGGTCGCCCGGTGAACTGCTCGAAGGTTGAAAAAATCGAAGATGCGCTCGTGCTCTCGGGTACGGTCAATACGATGGAAGACAAGGGCATTGGCGAAGGTTTTGCGAAGCTCCGCCGCAGCGCTCGCCTGCATCGCGGTTGGGGCGATTGCTACGGCTATTACCTCGTGGCGGCCGGTCGTGCCGAAGTGATGGTGGACCCGATTGTTTCCCTGTGGGACATCGCTCCGTATCCGCTGCTGTTCGCAGAAGCCGGTGGTAAGTTCAGCACCATCGACGGCAAGACGGAACTCTTCGATGCAAACGGCAAGCCCACGGCCCCGATTTACGAAGGCTTTACGAGTGTCGCAACGAATGGGCTGTTGCACGATGTTGCGCTTGAATGCTTGAAAAAGTAGATAGTGGTTAGTGATTGGTGGTTAGGGTTTAAGAATTAAAAATTAAGAGTAAAAATTTCATTTTTAATTTTTCATTTTTAATTTTATTATCCTGTTTACTAATCACTGCCTACAAACTATTTTTTTTTGATAAATTGTATGAGAAAAATTCTTGCAGTTTTGCTAGTTCTTGTTCTTTGCTGTAATGGCATGGGCGAAGAACCGGTCAAAGAAAGCTATTTGCCCTATGGAATGACTTTTCATGCTTCTTATGTGTATCCGACTACTGCGGAAGTATCTCTATTTGATATTCGATCTGGGATTGAAGCGGACGCTTTCCATATAGGCAATTTATTTGATGTCTATTTTGGATTTGATCCGCTTCATGTTAGCATTGATCCAAATAAAGTTTCTGACGAGGCTCTATTTTCCTTGGGTGGAGCCTTAGTGGTGGGCTTGATTGTAGGGGCGTTTGATGGATATTCTCCTTCAAATGAGGTTCTAGAAGTGTTGGGCTATATACTTCTAGGAGTCCCTGTATATGCCTGGTGCGGAAACCTTTATATCCCTTTAGTTCCTAAATCATGGTTGGGATTGACGGATCAAAGTCATATTATCACTCATGTTATTTATGAACGAGGATTTCATCTACGTAGTTTTACTTACGTGAATGATATTGGCTTGCGGTGGTCTCCAATACGAACAAATAACTCCATTACTTATTTTGAAGCTGGCGTTCGTTTGGAGAAAAATTTTGCAGATGATTTTAAGTGCAAATTTTTCTTCCAGATAGGGGGTGCTGGAACAAGTAAATAGCTGATCTTTCAAAGATTAGTCCCTATAACCTAACTCTTAAACACTAAACTTTACTGGATCCTTCCACCTTCGGTGTCAGGATGACGTTTTGCTAGTAATTAGTATCTAGTAACTAGTAACTGCGGCGAAGCCGCAATTTACCACATCGTTGTATAGCTTACTGAATCAGGGGAGAACGTGAACGTTATCGTCCCTTTTTTTGCTGTATTGATGTAGGGAATGTTCAACGAATCGAGCCGCTGTACGACTTCTTTGCTCGGATGGCGGAACCGGTTGTTTTTCCCGCTTGGGATGATGGCGTACGTGGGATTGACTGCGTTCAGGAACGGTACGCTGCTCGACGTTTTGGAACCATGGTGCCCGAGCTTTAGCACGTCGCTTTTCAGATAAGCGTCTGTTTTCATGATTTCTTTTTCGCCCTTGATGGTGAGGTCTCCGGTGAGGATGGCGGAATGCCCGAGCCCCTTGAGTCGAAGCGTGATGCTTCCTTCGTTGGCTTCGACGCAGATGTCGTTTCGCGGGTGGATGGTCTGCATTTCGAAATAGGTTTCTTTCCATAGAATGCCGCGGTGGATTTTTCGGATGGGGATGTTCCTTTTTCGGGCTTCTTGGATGACTTGTTGCCATTCGGGTTTGCGTTCCTTGATGGCGCAGTCGCTTGCCCAAAGTTCCTTGACGGGGAACGTTTTCAGAATGGATTTGGCACCGCCGAAATGGTCCTTGTCGGGGTGCGTGATGATGAGCGCGTCGAGTTCCCGCACGCCGATGTGATGCAGAAATGGAACGATGATGTCTTTGCCGGAATCTTGCCTGCTGTTGTCGCCGGCATCCACGAGGAAATGCCTGCCCGATGGAGCCTCGACGAGATGGCTGTCGCCTTGCCCGACGTCGATGGTTGTTAGTTTCCACGTCGGGTGCATTGCCTTGGCGTAGCTGTTGTAGCAGAATATCCCGGCGAAAAGGGCTAGGCACGAGACGCAATAGATGCGGGCAATTCGGTTGCGCCGGATCGCGGGAATGAAGGTCAGCGCGAAGCCGATGAGCAAAAGGATGGCCGGGCTGAACGGCCCGATGGTGACGGAGGCGATGGAGGAATCCGAGATGAGCCGCGTAAGGAGGCTTGCCAGGCGCAAAAAGAAACTGGCGGCGTAGCAGAAGTGTTCGCGCAGAAAGTCGATTGGTGAAATCAGGGCGAAAAGGCCGGCTTGCATGCCCCACGAAATTCCGGGAACGACCACGATGTTCCCGAGCCAAGCCATTGGAGAGAGCGTCTTGAAATGGTGGACGAGGAACGGAGCGGTGGCGAGGGTCGCGCACAAGGTGACATAGGTGGGGTCGATGGCGAAAGCCCGGAGGGTGTTCCAGAGTTTGTTCTTCTTCAGGGATTCCGGGAAGTTGGCGAACGGGTTGAGCGGGCTTCCGATAAGGATGCCCGCGGTGGCCGCGACGGAAAGTTGGAAGCCGGGATTCCAGAGGATGCCCGGCTCGGGGAGCAGGATGAGGATGAGGGCGACCCCGAGGCTGTTCATTGTGTTGGCGGGGCGCTGGAAGAGCGCGCCGATTTGCGGTACGGAGAACATGAGGACGGCGCGGCGTACGGCGGGGGAACCGCCCGTGACGGGAATGTAGAGGAATAGCAAGGCGACGGCGATAATCCGTACGGCGCGCAGGGGGAGCCCGGTTGCCTTGAGGAAAATCATGAGGATGCCTGCGAGGAGGACGACATGGAAACCGCTGATGGCGAGTACGTGCACGAGTCCGGACCGCTGGAAATCGCTGCGGAGGGCTTCGGGAATGCCGCTCCGGTCGCCGGCGAGAAGGCCCAGTAGGAGTCCGGTCTCGGCAGGATCGAGGTAGTCGGCGAAGCGCGATTCGATCCACTTGCGGAAGTTGGCGAAGGTCCGCTCGGGAGTCCAGCGGCTGCCGATAATCCTGTAATCCTTGAAACGTCCGTACGCGGCGAATCCCTGGCTCTTGAGCCAGCCGCGGGTGTCGAAGGCGCCCGGCACCCGCGGGGGCGACACCGGGTACCACGATGCGTTGTAGCACAGGGTGTCGCCCGGATTCGCCGCCATCGCTGTGCTTGCTTTCGTAGCCCAAGGTGGTGCGACGATAGGTTCGCTTGTCACGGAATACAAATCCAGAGGCTGACTTGCATTGGCCGTGTCTGCAAATATCATGGGTTCCTGCTTGTTGCTCGGAGTTTTTTTCACTTTTGGCTTGCTTTGCGTCTTGCGCTCTGCAATCCTGACGCGGTAGCTCTCGTTTCCGTTCCTTGACTTTACGACGTAGGCGTTTCCCTTGGCTCTGCGGATGACCGATTCCACTCGGCCGCATCCATTTTCGGGGGGTGTTCTTTCTCCAGGCTCGTAGACGGAATGTTTGTTTAGTAAGGAAAGAATTTGCCAAGAGTTGTTGTTCGCAAAGTCGTAGCTTAAAATGCCTGCTGCAAGGCTCAGGAGTACGACCCACTGCCTTGAACGCGGGAAGAAGTGGTTTGCTACCGCTAGCGTGAACAAAAGTGCCGGGGCGTACGCTGGGAAGTCGAAACTGGCATACGTTCCCATGAGGACGAGTGCACTAGTGAGTGCCGGCTTGCCTACGATGGGTGCTTGCAGATCGATGAATACTTTTTTCGCGGACATAAGTGCATCCTGAATTTTTAAGAACATTTATTCGCCTTTTTTTTGTACATTGTGTATGTTCACTTTTATAAGACGTTTCATGAAGCATTTTTGTCTTGAAAAATTTTTTTTATTGTCCTTTTTTACCGTATGCCTTGTTGCTTGCGGAACGGTTGAACCTCCTGAAACGGATGAGAGGTTTGTTCCTGATGGTTATTTGAAGTTTACTCTTAACCCTAACGACAATGTTCCGGGGGATTCGATTGATGCGAATTTTGCTCATGGGGTAAGAATCTTTGTTCATCCCAAAGCTCATTATGAACTTTCGTTTGATAAAGATGTCTATGCCCAGGAGAAACCTCAGTTGCGCTTGTTCCGAGTCTACTGGGATGATCGAGTAAAGAAAAATTTTCCCTCTTGGGTCCGTACAGTTGACCCTGTTGAGGAAAATGGCCGCTATGTGTATGATTTCGTGTGCGGAGAAAGTGACCGTTCTGTTTGGGTTACCAGCTTAAATGACGGTGAAGATTTTTATAAAGGGAAAACCAAGAATGTCCGACTCAAGGCTTATGGCTCGTATTCAGATCATTTCTCTGTCAATTTAATTGTGGCGGGAAAAATCAAGGATCTTGACGTAAGTTACGACAGCCTTGCACGGATGCTCCAGCATGGCTTTGACCGGTTCTATACGAGTGTGAAAGTGGATACCGTATATGTCCGTTATGCTAATGAACATCCGATTCTTGGGAAAAGGTATTCAAAATCGGAGCCATGGATTGCTGGCCGGACCTCCGATAATCAGATGATGACGGAACTGGGCGGTTGGCCCGAACCGGACGTTTATGATGCGTTGGACGTTGTCCTTGTTCACCGGTTCAAACAAGAAGGTCTGCTTGGCCTGTCGGACTTGTTTGCGGCCAACTTGGGTGGCGGTTCTGGAAGTACGGTCGTTGTTGCAAACCACAATCGGCAGGATGACGTGGATATGGTTGTCAATGCTGAACGCATCGTGTATACGGCGTTGCATGAAATCGGTCATTTCTTTGGTCTTCGTCATACGACGGCAACCCGTTCGGACCAGGAATCTAATGGGGACTATTCTGTTTTTGACGATGGCTTTTCCGACACTCCCTACTGCTTCGAGAAAACGAGCAGCAAGGCGTTCTTGGTTAAGAAAGGCGTGACCTCTGATTTCAGGCAACCCTTCCACCAATTCACGCCTCGTTATGACTATACGGTTTCCTATCAGGCGCTGTCGGATATTTCCCGTTGTCCCGATGCATCTAACCTCATGTTCCCAATGGAATCGGAGAAGCTGCTTGAAGGTTTCAGCAAACAGCAACTAGAAGTTATCCGGGAAAATCTTATGCTTATGCCTCACTAGGCCTGGATGGATTTATGATTGCATCCCAGTTTTCGGAACAGGTCCAGCTAATCGCCTTTGTCTTGCAGAAAGGTGAAAACTGGAATGTAGATGTTATTGATGCCCTTGAAAAAACATGGGGGCCAATCCGCCACCGGGGGAAACTTTTTGCCTTTGACAAGACCGGGTATTATGAACCCGAGATGGGTACAGACCTCTATCGTGGTGTGGTATCGTTCGAAAGGACTATCCCTGCCGAAACAATCGCTTTGGAAAAGGAACGCAGTAATGCGCTTGAACTTTCGCTGGCGGCCGGACAATCGGATGTCGCCCGTTGTGTAAATATCGATATCGGTTACATGGACTTGGACAAGGTTGTTTTGCCCAGCTACAAGAGAGGGCCTTACAAACTTTATGCGGGCAGGGGCGTTTGGCTAGATATGCTCCTGAATTATTCCAAAGGCCTTTTCCACCCGACAAAATGGGCCTTTGAGGATTTTGTGAGGAATCCATACCAGCATGACCTACAATTGATTCGTGAAAAGTTCAAAAAAGCGGGATTGTTCATGGGTGAGTAGCCAGAACAATTCTATATTGGAAACAATGAAAACTTTTTTACTGAAATTATTGCCGTTGATGGTACTTGCGGCTTGCTACGATCCGGAACCCTACGTGGCTTCCGTAGAAGACAAAGGACCTTCGATTTCGGAATCGGAAATAGGGAAGGTGTTTCCCATAAATGGAGGGATTTCGCACCAGATTTGTAATCCCTCAGTTTCTCAGGATACCGCTCGTTTCCCTGCTTCGATGTTGTGGCTCAACTTTAGTAGTATGGGCGTGAAAGCTCCGGATTCGGTGTATAATGTGGTTTCGACCAAGGAACGGAAGGTGACTCAGCATGACCGTTTGACGATTTCCGATACGTCGGAAAAAGTCCTTTGGTACTTGATGCGCGATACCGCTAACGGTGATTGTCAGTTCCAAGATCCGGAATGGAGTACGCATCCCAATTTTATCGCGTCGCTCCGTGCATACGATGTTAATGGAAGCAAGTCCTGTTCTCCTGAAAATCTGGATTACGGTATCATTGCTGTGCGCATTTCGGACAAGAAGCGTTTTGTGTTCTACGATAAAAAGGAAGGCGAGTACGGAGATCCGCATATTTGGGTTGACCCCTCCGTGACGGAACCGGATACTTCTGCCTCCGATACGACAATTCGTGGGTTCTTTGGAACAGACCGCGTGCGTCTTGTTTTTGTGAGAACGAAAGAAGACAACATGCAAGTCCGCGAACTTGTGTTCCGTGATTTTGCGAATGGAGGCAAGGAAGTCAAACTGAAACTGCCGAAGGGCTACAATGGCAAGTCTCTTGAGAACCCGCTTATTTCGCCCGATGGAAAATTTGTCATCTATAATCTGGTTGATGTTTCTCAAACGAGTTGGGATGCTTATATCCAGGAACTTTCCAAAAATTCCGAACCCATGAAAATTGAAAAGCTGGACGGCATGATTAGTGCTCCGGCTCAGCCGCATTGGTTCCAGTTTGACGGTCGCCTTTTTGTGGTTTGGGTGGAAACCGATGGGTTTATACGTAACGATAAGGATTTTACGGTCAGCTCCATTCAGGATGGTTCTGCAGGCCGTACGATGATGCGCGAAATTCGGCTTTCGGCGGGTGCCGCCTCGGATCTCGCCATGGAATGGATTGGCGATGTTCGTGAGATTGCTCCGCTTCCCATGATTGGGGGCAGGTCGCCTGATAGCAAGTTCCTTGCGACAGGAACGAGCCATGGATTTATGATTGAACTCCCGTGAGGCATGCCATGAAACAGAGAAAAATTGGATACGGTTTGATGGTTGCCTTTGCTTTGGCTGGCGCATTTGTTGTTGGTTTTGAATCTCCCGTCGATGTTTCGACTCCGTGGGAATCCATTGGCGGTTGTGGTGCCGGCGGTTCCGGTGGCGGTTCTGGTGACGGCATCAAGTGGATTGGACAAGGTGTTTCGGGTGGCTATCTCGAAACGGAAGTGTTTACGAAGTACAGCGTTGGCCAGAATTTTTCGGCACTTACGCTTTCTCCGCATTTCTCTATCAAGCCCACATGGTCGACCAAACTAGGTATGACGGTCCCTTGGATGTCTCACAGGGGCGAGGTGCAGTTCCGTAGTAACCAGGCCCCGATGGACCGCAGCACGGGCGGCCTTGGTGATTTGTCGTTTGACTTCTCGAAGACGATTGGTAGCGGTGGCGCCGCTTCTCTGTCGGCATCCCTTACCATCCCGACTGGGCAGTACGACATCAAGCGCGGTACTGACGGTGCCGAGATGATTTTGCCTTCGAGTTTCCAGAAGGGTTCTGGTCTTTATTCGCTTACGCTCGGTTGGGATTACAGCCGCGATACGGATAAAGGTATCTGGCTCTATGGGCTGACTTATACGCATCCCTTCGCGATGCACCTGATATCGGGCGAGAACGAATTTAACGATACATACTGGAAGGGTTACGACCATTCCGACGACCGTTTCGAGTACCGTTTCAAGCCTTATGGCGAAAACGACCTCGGTGCCTTTACGCCGCCGTCTGTGGGAGCATCGATTGCTTACGGTTATCGCGGCCGCGCGGGCATTGTGCAGTCGTTCGGCGTGACGTTCTCCGCACCTCTCGGTGTGGCATGGATTTCGTCGGAGAAGGTGGGCGTGTACGACCCGCGTCCTGACCCCGATCACAAGGCGTGGTCCGGTGCGTTCGTTTATGGCATAGAATTCTCGGATGCTTCGTTCCCGGTGTTCCTCGCACTTTCAGTCCCCATCCACGACAAGGCGAATGCAGCTGACCCGATGGATGAATACGACGACTCCCCGATGAAGGAATGGAATGCTCCCGATTGGGACGACTTCCTGCAGCAGTGGACCATTGCCGTCGGCATCAAGGGGTGCTTCTTCTAGGTTTGAGATGAGAGGCTGGAAACTAGAGGCTAGTGAATAAGAATCACGCACTTCGTGCGTCAATATAAGACGGCGAAACCGTGATATTTCTCCCTATCCTCTAGATCCTAGATCCTAACCCCTGATCACTTCCTACTTGTACTCTCGCTACTCCTCATAGAGGATAACTCAACTAAGGCAATAAATTGCCAAGTTTCGTATAGCTCAAGTACCAAATGCTCGGCTCGGCCATGTTCAAGCAAGCTTGACCGCGGCGCTCGCCTTACGCATTTGTCCTACTTCCTACTGTCTACTTCCTACTGTCTACTTCCTCATACCTCAAAGGCGCAACGCGCCGACCTCACACCTCATACCTCAAAGGCACGAAGTGCCGACCTCAAAGCGACCGAAGGTCGCGACCTCACTCCCTCACGCTCTTGGGTGCGTCTTCTTGAATGCGGCGCGTAGCCGCTCTGCGTTCACGTGCGTATAAACTTGCGTGGTCGAGATGTTCGAATGCCCGAGCATTTCTTTGACGCTCATGATTTCGGCGCCGTTCTCGAGCAGGTGCGTGGCAAAACTGTGACGCAATACGTGCGGGCTCGCTTTGCCCTCCCAGCCGATTTCGCGGAGCAGGTGCTGGATGTCGTTGCGGAGTGTACGTAGCCCAAAGGGCTTACCATCGTCGCTCAAAAAAACGTAGCCCGTTGCCGTAGGCAGGTGCCCTGCTTGGACTTGCATTTGTTTGTAATTTGCGATGCGGTCGATAAAACTTTCGGTAAGCGGTACGATGCGTTCCTTGTTACCTTTGCCGAGTACGCGTACGAGTTTTGCGCTTGTGTCGATGCGGTCCCACGTGAGCATCTGGCATTCCGAGATGCGCAGTCCAGAACCGTAAATGAGTTCAAGCAGAATGCGGGCCCGCACTTGTTGGAGCGTCGGGTTCTCTATTTCCGGGAATTTCTCGGGCGCAAGGTCTTTTTGCCCGAGTACGTTCACGAGCCGCTTTGGGCGTTTGGGCATGGGCACGTTTTCTGCCGGATTTATCTCTAGAATTTTAGAGCGAACCAAATACTTGCCAAAACTTTTGAGCGCGGCGAGATGCTCGCAAAGGCTTGCAGGGGCGAGTTTCTGCTTCATCTTCAGGTCCCAGACGAATGCCTTGATGTTTGCTTCGTTCAGCATTTCAATGGGGGCGTCTTCGTCTAGTCGTTCCGAGAATTTGTCGAGCGATTTCCTGTATGTTGTGACCGTGCGAGGCGAAAAATTTCGCCGTGCAGAAAGGTAAGTCAGGAAATCGATGATGCGGTTTCGAAGTGTCATGGGAAATGGCCCTGGGCTGCGGGGAAAAAATAATCTATTTTAGCACTCAGAAAATGATGATTGACGGTATTTTGAAGAAGTGTTGCTCCATGCGTTCCTTTTTGGGGCGTCCGCTGGTAGCGGTCGCCCTTGTGTGCACGGGCCCACTGTGCGCCATGGATCGCGTTTCCGGAGCGAATGCGACTTTGGATATCGAGCCGGGTGCGCGCTCTGCCGCACTGGGCTCGGCGACAATGGCTGTTGATGGCGATTATCTCGGGCTCATGTCGAATCCCTATCAGTTGTCGGGAGTGTACTACACTTGGGCTTCCTTCTCGCATACCGCATATTACGAGGACACCAAGTACGATTACGCTTCGGTCGTGACTCCGCTTTCCGAGGGCCAGGCTCTTGGCATTTCTTTTTCCCGCTTCGGTGCTGACGACATTCCTTGGGTCAAGGAAGGCGAACCGCTGCCGGAGGGCTCCAACTACAATACGTTGTCTATTGCGGACTGGGTTCTGGGCATTTCGTGGGGGAAGAGCTTGACGGAGAGGTTGTCGGTGGGCGCTGCGTTCAACGTTCTCTACCGTGACATGGACCAGACAGGTTGGGGTTTTCGCGGGGATGCGGGTTTGCGCTACCGCACGATTGATCAGTTGTATTTGGCTGCATTCCTCAAGGGCTGGACATCTTCGGCGGTCAAGTGGGAGTCCGGAACGACGGAGTATTCTTCCCCAGAATTGTATGCTGCTGCCAGCTATTTTTTGAATGTGCCTTACTTGTATGGCTCCTTGGGCATTTATTGGCAGGGGGCAGGTCTCTTGCATTCCGAGGCCCGCGATTTGGAACTCGAGACCGACGAGGACCGCGGTGCGCCTGTCTGGAAAGATCCGCTGGACTGGCTTTCGGGTGGCCGTGGCGGTGTGGAATTCCTGTTCGACTTTGGGCTTTCTGTCCGCGCTGGTTTGGCCAGTTTCACGACTCTCGGGAGTGTGACTGCCGGTGCGGGAATTGTCGTGGCCAAGTTCCTGAAAATCGACTATGCGTTTGAATCCCATCCGGAACTTTCCGCAGTGCACAGGGTGAGCGTGAGTGTGAGCCCCTACCTGTTTAGCCATAACGAGGAACGAGCCCGCCCGCATCTCTCCCCGTCTACCGCTGCTCGTGGCCCGCTCCAGGAAAACGACCAGGATGACGAGGCCCCGATAGAGGAACCAGCCGCGCTGGATGACGGTGCCGCTTCGCCGCCGAAGGATGCTCCTGCCAAAGCTGAGGAGAGTCCTCGTGCTCCCGAAACGGGTGAATCGCCGGAGGAGGAGCAACCTGTTGCCCCGTCCGGTGGAACCTATTGGGAGGAATAATGGGGAGGAATAATTGCCTTTTTTGGTGATTTTTCTCACTTTCTTTAATTTTTTTTATAAATTTGGTCGTATATGGACCAGTTGAAGAACTATCGTGAAGTTGGAATTTTTGATTTGTTGTCGGCGCCGCTGAACCCCATCGGCGCTTTCGACGCAGAACAATTCAAGAAAGATGTTCGCGCATTGTTGGACGAGCGCTCCGATGACAAGTTCGTCGCCGTCGATTTGGCTGGTCTCGATTTTTTGTACAGCGATGCCTATAACGCGCTGCTGCTTTTCCAGACGGAACTGTCTGCCCGTGGTGGCATGATGGCCATGCTCACGAACAACACCACGATTATTGACGGGCTCAAGAAAGCGGGCCTCGACAAGAAGTTGAAGGTGTTTTCCTTCGAAGCGGAAATGATGGCCTTCTCGTTGCATAACCAGGCTCCGCAGGAACCGTCGATGATTACTATCGATCCGGAACCGGTTGCCGAACAACCCCAAGTGGCTTCGCAGAATACCTATTCCAGTGCTGCGGCTCCGGCCCCCAATACTTCGCTGGAACGCCGTACGGGTTCACACCGCAAGTTTACCAAGAGTTTCAATGCTATTTCCAAGGACGAGGAAAAGCTAGCCAAGAAGGGGATGAACATGCCCTTCGACGAGGAAAAGTCCCCGGCGCGCACGGTGCTGACGATTATCCTGATTGTCGTCCTGCTTGGTGGCCTGCTGGCTTATTTGCTCATCTGACCTAGAAAATGGCTGTCGAGTTTTCGGAATACCGGGGGAAGAGGAAACGTTCTTTCCGCAAGCGTAGGTTTCCGCTACTAAGAATTTTGTTGTTGGTTTCGCTCGTGTCCGGTGCGGCAGCGCTCGGGCTTTTCCAGAAAGTTGCCGAAGCAATTTCGTCAAGGGTGAACAAGCCCGCTGCTGTCGTAATGACCTGGGAGACTTTGTGCGATAGCTCGGGCGGTGTGTACGCCGAACTCAAAAAAGGCCTCCACGAATGTGTGTGGAATATTGGCGATACCGCAGTGAAGTTGCCCACGCCCATGTTGCGTTATGTCGCCTCGATGAGGAATACGGGGGCATCCCGGATTCGTTGGGTGTCTAAAAGCGAAAATTTTACGGAGGGCTTACTGGTTAAGCTGGAAGGCGATTCAATGTCGCACCGCTACATGCAGGTGGTCAAGAACGATTCTGTGCGCTACTGGATTGACGAAGAAAATGGTTGTCTTTTTCCGGGGCTTTGCCCGCGCCGTCCGCTCGGTTGGGCTGCGGTTCCCATATCGGTCAATTTCGATTTTGAAGGTCAGGATTCCCTTTTGACAAAAGATGTTTTTTGCGGTGAAAGCGAATCTCCTGTGTATCCGGTGCTTTCGGGTGTGGTGCTTGACGTGGGGAGGGATTCCTTTGGTTACTTTGTCGAAATCGATCACGGTGACAACGTGATGACGAGGACTTCCGGGCTCGGTTTCTGGTCGACTCCGCTATCGGTGGGAGATTCCGTTTATGCCGATGTTCCTGTAGGTAGGTTGATGCCGCAGGACAGCGCCATGTTTTTTTTGACAGTTCGTCGGAACGGATTGTTTGTGCGATGGAACGATTTCTACGGATATACACATCCTGTGGATTCGGCCTCAATTGCTATATTCAAGAAAAGAAACGGTTTTTAACTTGAGGTTGCCGTGCGCCCGAAGATTCTCCATGCTCTAGTTCGACTTGCCCTGCTTGCGGCGTTAGCGTCCGTATCGGCTTGTACGCAGAGCGAAGACGGCCCGCTGGATATTTCCGTAGAAGATGTTGAACTTGTCCGTTATGGCTACTATTTGCGACCGCTGCTGGATTCCGGCAAGTCTATCCACTTGGTTCAGGACACGCTTTACTTGTACATGGACAGCATGTGGACCTATTCGAATTGTGCGCTCAAACGCGTTACTTACGATGATGATAAAGTAGATTCTACATACTATATCAAGCCGATTTTCCACTTGCAACAGACTTCCGAGGATTGTCCTTCTCCCTTCTACAGGCCAAGTTATGCGCTCAAGATCTTTATTGATGAAGCAAAACTTGAAGGGGTGTCGCGCATTATTGCCAAGAGCACGAATGATTCCGTATTCGATACGATTGCTGTCCGTCGTGGGAATATTTCGAGGGATACCTTCGAAATATACGTCGATTCAATCTTTAACAACAAAGACAGCCTGCCTTTGCGTACGAAGGGCTCGCCGTCGCTTTTAAAGGTCCTGGATTCCATTACTCCGCTTGAATTCTACTGGCGCCCCATGAAATCGAAGTGCCGGATGAAAATTACCGATTGTGACTCCTTGGTTACCGATACGCTTTTCCCGAAGGAATGGACTCTTGGGGATACTTTGCTTGTTCCGGTACGCCTGGCTTGCGCTGATTCGGATGAAACTTATTGCATGTCGTCTTATTGGGAAAATGATTCCTCTTCGTTGGGGGATGTGCGCATTCACCGTGATACAGTATGGAATACGAGTGTGTATCTCACAGAATCTGTGCCAGCCTGTGCAACGTATGACCGTTATGAAATGAAGAATATGCTGGTGGGGTATACGGGTACGTTTATCCGCGAACTATTCTCTCCCGACTCCAGCGAGACTTCGTGCGGCCCGTTGACTAGAAACCGTTGGATGGCCATTCGCGTTCCTGGGGGCAAGATGGTCCTTGACAACGATTCTCTTGTGGTTGCCGATAGCTTATACAAGGCGTGGAAGAAGGCGAAGGTCGCTCCACGCAAGGCAAAAAAATGATTGAATATACTTTCTCTCCCGAGATTGCCGAGGCCGACCGGTCCGTGGTTTTGAATAGCCGCATATACACGGAATGGTTGCGCCGTTCCGAAGAAAAATTTGTCGTGTCGAAAATCCATTTTTCGTCGGTCGATTTTTTGACCAAGGTTCACGAGCCGTTGTTTATAAAGTTGCGTGCGACGGCGACGCTCCCCGACGGAAAACCTGTGCATGGTATTGTCCTTGTGCGTGGAAATGCGGTCGGCGTGCTTGTGGTATTGAAGTGCGAGGGAAAGAAGTATTTGTTGCTAGTGCGGCAACCTCGGTTCCCCATTTCGGAACAGGCGTCGCTTGAAATCCCTGCCGGCATTCTCGACTGGACGGGAGATTACCGTAAGGTGGCTCTTTCGGAACTGGAAGAAGAAGCGCAGATTGTCGCCGAGGATTCCGAACTGATTGACTTGACCCGTTTTTGGTGGGGCGATTCTGTGGACGGTTTCGCGGGTAGTTGTGGCTTGCTGGACGAACGTATTCGCTTGTTTGCGATTGAACGCGAAGTGACTCCGGAACAGCTCAAGGCGATGGACGGCAAGGACCAGACTTACATGGACGAAAACGAGTGGATTCGCACGGAAGTCTTGCCTTACGAAGAGGCTGCACATCAGTTTGTTGACGGGAAAAACCTGATTGCCCTGTTCCTTTACGAACGGTGGCAGAGACAGCAATGAGGTTCGAGGCCCGAGGCCCGAGACTAAAAAATCGTGTTGTTGATGGTTAGGCCGACGAAGAATACGATAAGGTAGCCGTACCAGAGTCCGGTCAAAACGTAGTTCAGCTTGCGTTTGTACGCCTTCGGTTCGTTCTTGTTTTTTTCGCGAATACGAATAACGTTCTTTCTTAGGAAGAACAAGCTGATGCCGAGTCCGATAAGAGTTGCGATAATCAATAGTACGTATGCCATAGCGGCGTAGAAGATAACTTTTTTTTGCGCGGTTTGCCTGTTTTTGTTCCAGAAAAGGCCGAAATGCTGTTCGGGTGGCTTAAGGCCCCCTCTAAAGGGCTCTAAACGGCTTTAAAGAGGGCCTTTCGCGGGTGCGGGGGTTGAACAATTCCCCTAAATTTTCTCTATTTGTACGCGGTTTTTTGACTGTCCGTGGAGGACGTCCCGCTTTGAACCGTGTTTCAGGGCAAGACATCCTCCGTCATACGGACGGCAATTTTAATATACGAGGTTTATTTGGTAAGCCAAGAAAAGTTGAATGCTCTTATCGCCGAGGCCTGCGAGGCCCAGCATGTGACGTTGGTGGAAGCCGACATGTTCCGGGCGGGCAAGCGCAAAACGCTGCGCCTGTATATCGACAAGCCCGAGGGCGTGAGCATTGACGATTGTTCTGCTGTGAGCCGCTATCTTTCCGATGCGCTCGACCAGAATCCGGATTTGATCGAGGGAGCCTACACGCTTGAGGTTTCTTCGCCGGGATTGGACCGCCCCTTGAAGTCGGTCGCAGATTTTCTCCGTAACAAGGGTCGCTTTATTCGCGTGACCCGGAGCACCGGGAAGCCCCTGACGGGCAAACTGGTGGACGCGGACGAGC
>JAEERM010000121.1 GCA_016285835.1 Fibrobacter sp. | reverse complement strand
CTTTCCTGGTTTTCTATTGCGCTGGTGGTCGTTTCGATTGCGGTGGGTATTTTTGCGATAGCCAAGAGGAATTCACTCGTCTTGAAAGTCTATGCGCTGGTTGCGTTCGTGCAGATTCTGTGGAACACCTTCGCGTACGTTCGCGAGCATATGTTTGGCGGCTTCTATATCGGCAATGCAATTGTCGGGCTTGTTTTCAACATGTTCTTCGTGGTGGGCGTCGCCACGTTCTTTGTCGATGTGGAAGAAACCAAGTTCTATTTCCAGAAGCTGAAGAAGCTGTTTTTCAAGTAGAAGAATCCTACCTGATTTACTCTCCCCGACCGATAGATCGGGGGCTTTTATTATATTGTAATACAAATTCAATATGTTAGGGAAAAATGAAGAATCATTCCATTTTATTCGATTGCTTGCTGGCTATTGTATTTTGTGTAGGCCTTTGTGCATGCGGAGACGATAACAGCTCCAGTGCACCGGAAGAATTGAGCAGCAGCGAAAACAGTTCAAGTAGCAGTGGGTCTGTGTACGAGACCCCCTGTAGCGTGCCGCCTGTGATGAACCTGATTTGGCCGCGAGATGGTTCTTATATTGCAGATCTTGATTTTGATTTTACGGCAAATATCAACACTATTAGCTGCGACAAGAAAATTAAGCTTGAAACAGGGACCTTGTATTACGATGAATCCGTTGAAGGAACTCGCAGAAAGTACGGTGCTCCTACATCGTACAAGGAAGTGGGCTCGTTTAAAGTGAAAGTGGTCCAGGATACGGCTAATTCGCGCCTATGGCACTTGAGCTATAATCTAAAAGAATTGAATAAAAAGTCTGAACTGGTTGATGGCTATTATAAAATCGTGTTAGAGTTTTACGGCGAATCTTACAATATTGAATTTGTATTGACTCGCGCGTTAGGCGATATTGCTTGGAAATTCGACATGACCGAAGAACATAAGAACGTAGAGGTGTTATGCGAGGGTTGCCGTTTTAAAAATTATATCTACAAGATGATATTGTTGGATTCTAAAGGCGATACCATTAAGCAATTCTACAAGCCCGATACGTTTACTCCGTGGCTTTCGTATTCCATAGATTCGCTTTGGCGCGTGTTGCCCGAAGGGCAGTACACCATGCGTTTTATGGCGATTTCTGGCAGTGTGGCTCCTGATACGAGCATGTATCGGCAACTGTTGATGCCTGATACTGTAGATAGTGGGGTTGATCAAAAACTTGCTTGGGCCATTGATGAAAATTTGAATGTTCGAAAGGGTTTTCTTGGAACGGTCAGGGATACTTCTTTAGTTATCGATCGCGATGCTCCTGAAATTGTGAACATGCCGAAAGATTATGCGGCATCGATTTATAGGGTCAGCGACAAATACATGACACAGTTCAAGTTGTCTTTCGACTTGATTCAGCCTGTGTATGGCGAAGAAAGGTTTGCGAAGATTTATCTGGAAGCCGCCGAATTTGATTCGGATAAATACGAGACGATTTATTCTGATTCTGTTGTCTTGAAAAAAGATACGACCAATTACCTGTTGAATGTCTTGGATACGACTCTTGATGATATCCGCTGGGGCGATACGGATTATTACCAGATTCGCGTGAAGGTGGAAGATGAATACCAGAATGTCAATATCGTAGAATTGACGAAATTGTATATAGGGACGGATTCTCTTTCGGACTACACCTTGTCTGAATTCTTTGAGCCTGCAAAGATTCCCTCTAAACAGTATGACTGTTCAAAGTACGATTGCCAAGATGTGAGCCTGTTGAATCCGGATGTGGAATACGGCGAACTGTTCGATGATCGCGATAATCACGTGTACCGCACCTTGAAATTGGGTGACCAGGTTTGGATGGCGCAAAACCTGAACTATGCGGCAGATTCCAGTTACTGTCTAGGCAACGATCCCGCGAATTGCGATGTGTACGGAAGACTTTATCCGTGGTATGTGGCGGTGGGAAAAACTTTGGAAGAATGCCCTCAGGATTCTTCGGAATGCGATTTGTCGGCAGATTACATTGACGATAAGAAACATGTGGCAGGAATTTGCCCCGCTGGATACCATGTGCCGACGGATTCGGACTTTATCGAGCTGGGACGCTATTTTGGTCATGAATACAATGTCGAAACGAACAACCACATGTCCTATGTGGCTGAATACCTTTTGAGTCCGCATAAGTGGTATGCTGTGAATGAAAACAGGTTTGTCGCTCAAAGGAAGTATACGAATGAGTCTGGATTTACCATGTTGCCCTCTGGCGGTGCGACACGTGATAAAACTGGATCATGGCATTTTTCTGTGGAAATGTGGGGCGCTCGCTATTGGACATCTTCAAGAAATTCGGATTACATGTCTTGCTGGGGTGGTTCCGGAATAGATGAGTATGTACTTCTGTGGGTCTGTGAGTTGTATGGAATGTATAGCCTTAGGTGCGTGAAGTGAGCGTTAATTCTGTTTAGCCTTCGCACCGTTCGCCTTGAAGTATTGTGAGTTCTCGTTCAGCGAGCGCTTGATTCCAACTTCCACTTTTCGAGGGAATCGAGGCCCGCATTCCCGAGGACGGCCAAATCGTAGCCGATGACTTTCACGGCTCCCGCGGTGTTCGCTCCAACAACTCCGCACAGGAGCGCCACTAAAAATATGGAATGTAGCTAGGACATATTTGAAATATATCTTTCTCAAAGACCAAATTTAAACGAGATCATCCACGGCTGGCCTTTTGCTCCGTTATTATCAAGAGAACGCTATTTCGGTAGATTTTATACCCTCTGGACTTGTCTTTTTGTTGCCAAAAATGTATATTATTTACACATAATGTGTAAATAGGAGGCGTATGGAAACGCAAATTGACGAAATTGTTGCTTTTTCTTCGCCTCCAAAGGATCCTGTTGAGATATGGTTACAGCTACTGAATTATTGCAAAAAGAAACGTGCTTTAATCCAACTGTATGCCAAGGCTCCTACGGAAGAGGTGAGTTACCGGTTGAATATTATCAATCCACGCGAGGATATTTGCCGATGGCTCTTGGAAATCAAGGAAACACCTGAATGTCTGGATGTGAAACCGTTACGTAGGCCGGAAGTTGGTGTACTTGGGACGCCAGTGTATGCTTACAGTATTTCTTATGAAGATCAGCGCTACTATTTGGCTGTATGCGAAAAGGTAAATCAAAAGGCAGAGAAGGTTATCACGATAATGTTTATCAAGTCACTTAAAATGGATAACCGTTTTCCGATTTTATAGAGGTTCTTATGATTACAAAATGCCCTGTTTGTGATTCAGAAAATATTGAAATAAAGAAGGACTATAGGACGTTGATTGTTCCTCTAGCAGAACCTATTCAGCAAGAAATTTCCGTATGCCATTGCAAGGATTGCTTGTCGGATATCTTGTTAGATTCTGAACCGAGAAAGGCTGTGCAAAACCGGATTCTTGAACGGGCAAAGGAGAGTGTTCCTGCCTTGCTGAAAAGGGTGAACGAGAGTGGCTATTCTGACAGCCGTTTAGAACGTGCTTTGGGACTAGCTCCACATACTATCAATCGATGGAAGCAGGGGGCTCAAGTGTCTGCTGCTGCGATTGCTTTGTCTCGATTCGTCTCGATTTTGCCTGAGTTGACCCTTGTTGCGGAAGCTGGTTTTGATGAATCCTATGCACGGGCCGTAATTCTTAAAAAAACAGTGGATAAAATAAAGGCGGTAGATTCGTCAGTAAGGTCGTTCTACTTGAATACGAACGTTTTCAAGGCTGCCGGAATCATGGCCTTTAATAATGCCACTGATGATGAAAAAACTGAGTTGACTTCCTTTATTCAACCCGCACTGATGGAGGTGTAAGATGCAAGTAAAATCCTTTGTGTTATGTGAACAGATTCGTCAGGAAAACACGGGTAAGTTCATACTTCTTGGTGTGTTCGGTACGGATGTTATTGAAAATAACATTCCACAGGAAAATCGATGGAAAAATCCGTTGTTTTTCGGAGTATATTTCGCGCTGAAAGTGGATCGCGCTGTTGATGCAGGTTTTTATACTGTTAAGGTCGAGGTTGATAACGGTGTGGTTCAAACACCAGAATTGACTCTTGAAATAAAGAAAGAAGGAGCGTCAAATTTACAGATTCCGATGAGCTTGGCTCTGTTATTAAAAGGCCCCTCCGAAGTTCGTTTGAATATTTATAAAAAGGATACCCTTGAACTTGTAGCAGAGCCTGGAAAATTTTCTATTGTTAATGCGAAGAGATAATATGTCCACCGTACCTGACAACAGCGAATCACCTGATTCGCAACAGAAACTCGATGCGAAAAAATCTGCGGAACATGCTGCACGCATCAAGAAAATGCGCGGGTGGCTTTCTCCACGCGATTCGGGGCCGGATGATTTCGGGCCCGAGGATGCCGCTCTTTATTACGGCGACGGGCATTCAGGGTGGAACAGGTGATAAAAATCCCCGCGTTGCAAAGTTTTAATAAACTGGACCGGAAAATGTGTGACAAATATACTGATTTATTTTGCAGAATACTTTGCCTTTTTTTCAGCAACGCAAGGCGTTATAGTAAGCTTTAAGCCCATCGCATTGAGCACGCGCATAACAGTATCAAATCGTGGATGGGCGTCTTCTTTTAGAGCCTTGTAGAGACTTTCGCGATTTAAACCCGCCCTTTTAGCAATCTTCGCCATTCCAGCAGATCGTGCCGCATAACCGAGGGCCCGTTGCCACAATATGGGGTCGTTTGCCGCAAGAGATTCCTCCAGAAAGAGTTTTACAACCTCTTCTGAATCCAGAAGATCCGCAATATCCAAATCAGAAACTTCAGCATCACTTTTTTTCATTTTTCAACTCCTTCGCCTTTTCAATATCCTTTTGTTGTGTTGATTTATCACCGCCTGCCAGTAAAAGTACAACGACCTCATTTTCCTTCGTGTAATAGATGCGATACCCTGGCCCATAATGAATTCGCATCTCGTATATACCATCACCAATAAACTTAAAATCGCCAAAATTTCCTTGTTCTGTTTGCAAAATTCTAAAGGCGATTTTCTTCTGCGCACCAACATCCTTTAGTCGTTTATACCATTTGAAAAAATATTCCGTCTTCTTAATCTGAAACATTCTCCCTCCTACAATGTAGCCAATTGGCTACAACTTGTCAATACCACGGAAAATTTTTCGCAAATTGAGTAAATTTGCGGCATTTTGATACCAGATATTGGGGAGGAATAGTGATTGTCGACTGATTTTAGCCCAGATAAAGTCGACTTATTCTGCTTGCTCATATACAACCTCACTCCGTTTACACGCTATAAAAAAAAAACGGCCTACTGCACAAATATACACTATTTTAGAAATTTGTCAAGAGGTTTGGGGAGTTTTATTGAGAAAAAAGAAATTCCGGAATCGTGGGAGTGGGTGAAGTTGGGAGATGTTGCTTATATCGCTTCGGGGATGACTCAAAACACCACAAAAACACTCAGTAAATAGTTTTTTGTAAAAATGTGCAGTTTTATAAAAAATTGGGCAGGAAAATGTGTATATTTATAAAAAATTGGGCGGGAAAACGTGTTTAAGAGAAAAATTGACCAAATTCTGGAAAACTGGCTGGACGAACCGAAGCACAAGCCCCTTGTGGTAAAAGGGGTTCGCCAGTGTGGCAAAACCAGCAGCGTTAGGGCTTTTGCGGAAAGTCATTTCAAGCACGTGGTGTACCTGGATTTTCGGGAGCACCCGGATTACAAGAAATTCTTCGAACCCAATGTTTCCGTAGCGTCTATCATCATGCGCATTTCCGCAGCGCTCCCTGCGGCAGAAATCGTGCCCCATGAAACGTGCTTTGTGTTTGACGAAATTCAGGATTGCCCGCTGGCCCGCAGTTCCCTCAAGTATTTTTTTCTGGACGGTCAATACGAGGTGATGTGTACGGGCTCGCTACTTGGAGTGCATGGCTACAAGACAAAAGACGAGAAGGGAGGTGAACAGGAGTCTTCTATCCCGGTGGGTTTCGAACACATTCTTGAAATGTTCCCGATGGATTTTGTGGAATGGCTCTGGGCTAACGGAATCAAGCCGATGCATTTCGATTACCTCAAGGAATGTCTGCAAAGTGAAACGCCTGTTGATGTAGCGATTCACGATCGATTCAGGGAACTGCTCAACCAGTATGTGATTGTCGGCGGCATGCCGGAAGTGGTGACAACATTTTTAGAAAGCGGGCTAGTTGGCAAGGCACTAGCCATACAAAAGCGGATTGTTGACGAATACAAGGCCGACATGGTCAAGTATGCCGCGAAAGAGGACAAGGCGCGTATTCGCGAATGCTTTGAATCAATCCCCTCGCAACTTGCGCGTGAATACAAAAAATTTTCGTATAGCGTTGTAAAGAAGGGTGGCCGTGGGCGTGATTACGCTGGCAGTTTGCAATGGATTGAGGATGCGGGCATCATTCGCCGTTGCTACAATATTGAAAAGACGGAACTGCCTTTAGATGGCAACAAAATCCAAAGCGAGTTCAAGGTCTATATGGCTGATATCGGCCTGCTTGTTTCGATGCTCGAAGACGGAACGCAGTCGAGCATTCTGAACGGCGACCTGCTTGGCTATAAGGGAGCCATTTTTGAAAACCTGGTTGCCGACATATTTGGCAAGATGGGACGCAAGCTTTATTACTATCATAAGGACAGCGGAGTCGAACTTGACTTTGTCATGCGCTACTGCGGCAAGTGTACGCCGGTAGAATGCAAGGCTCGAAATGGGGATGCCAAGTCCATGCGGACCGTGCTCAAGAACAAAGAAAAATACCATGTGGAACAAGCCCTGAAACTGGGCGACTACAATGTCGGTCGCAACGGCGAAACGCTCACGCTGCCCATGTACATGGGATTTTTGTTGACAGAGGTTTGATGGCTACAAGTACAAAGAAAATCCTTGCGAAAATCCAGAAGACGTTTGCCGATGACAAGGGTTGGGCTAGCGAGCAGGAAATGATTTCCGATTTGGCCAAGTTCAGACGTTCTAGGAAGAAAGGCTGATTCTTACATATTTCACCACGTCACCACCTTATTTACGACTTCACGCTGTTCGCTTGCTGTCTGGCGCAAATAAATACGAGTCGTTTCGATATGTTCGTGCCCCATAAGGTCAGCAAGCAAAGCGATGTCGTTTCGTTTTTCCAGAAAGTTCTTAGCAAAGCGGTGGCGGAACGAATGAGGATAAACCACAGCTTCGTCTAGGCCATATTTCTTTGCGAACGTTTTCAACTGCGAAGCGATTCCGCGCGGAGTAATCTGCTTGCCAAAACGGTTCAGGAAAAGGTATCCGCTGGAACGACCTTCGCTCTCCAGCCAGCGCAAGGCGTCTTTCTGCAATATTTCCGGAATGTAGAGCCGCCGTAACTTTCCTCCCTTTCCGTAGATATCGAAAAATCCACACTCTACATGCTCCACCTTGAGTTTTACAAGCTCTCCAACGCGGGCCCCTGTCGCCGAGAGGAACCACACGACAAAATACCACTTGGTTTGGCCATCTTGCAATAGACTCGTCTTCAAGAATCTGTAATCGGCATTGCTGATGACATTTTCAAGAAAACTCTTTTGCTGCACCTTGACATTCTTGACTCGGAGTTTCGATTTGCCTGCGTAATCCAGATATTTATTGATACCTTGAATCCGCAAATTAACGGTCTTGGGCTTGAAATTTTCCAGAAGAAAACTCTTGTAATCGGCCAGGGATTTACGACCTAATCTCCCGAAATGCGACTTGAAAAAATCCGCCGTCCAGCAATACGAATCCATCGTATTCACCGCAAGGTTCTGTCCTTCCATATATTGGTAAAACGAAGGTCTTTCGGCAAGGTAGAAAACGAAACAGTTCATAGCAAGCCTGCAAAAACAGCGTGATAAACGGATGTGTCTTCCAATTGAACAATTGTCGTTATCTTGTTTCCGGCATCTTTCGACGATGCCCCGCAATGGAACACCTTCTCGGTCTTTGAACCAAAATCAAGCAATATATAACGATCATGAAATACACCCCCAACTGATTTCGGACCTTCAAGCACAACATCTGGACGTGCGGTTCTAAAATCGGCAACCATGCTCTCGGTCAACCGGGTCTTTCCATATTGGTCACTGAAAATTGCGATAGACACATTTTTTGCGACAGATCTCAACAAGTCAAGCGTCTTAACATCTACATAATTGTCAATAACAACTACCGACTTCTTTGCCATGCCGTAAATTTGCGCATATGCAACATCGGCTTCCAACTTTTGGCCGTTCAGAATCAAGAAATGCTTAAATGTTGAAGGATCGATGAAGTTTTCCATTACCTTTTGCAAGTCGGACTTGATTCCGGAAACATCCGTACGGGTTTCGGCAAGCTCGCCACGAATTTCAGCGATTTCCCTCGTATTTTGAATCATATAAGAGGAAATATGCGGATTGTTTTCTGCGCCAAGCAACTGCATATTTTCGGCGACAATGTAGTCCTTCATCTGCTTGAAAAGACGAATCAAAGCTTTGCTTTGAGCTATCGCCCGTTCACCTTTAAGAACAGTCATGAGCATGTAAATTCCCTGCTCAGTGAAAGCGAAAGGCATTTTTCTCAAACCGCCCCAACTTGAAGTCAAAAATGGGGATGCGGACAATAATTTAGACAGGTTGTTTGTCCAAATATAGTTTCCGATAATCCGCTGGACTCATCCCGTTGAGGCCGACCTTTATCCGTTTAGAACAAAACCATTCCAGATATTTTTC
>JAEERM010000120.1 GCA_016285835.1 Fibrobacter sp. | reverse complement strand
CAGGAGCCTTGTCCTTGTTGAGGCCGAGCTTCGCCATGATGAAGTTCATGAGGTAACAGAGCACCGTGAGGCCCACGATGACGCACATCACCACGATAAGGCCGGTCGCCTGGAATTCAACCAGGGAACCGATGCCGAACGTGTCAGAGTCGCCCTTGCAGCCCTGTTCGGTGGAATACTGGCCCTTGCAGTAGGTGGACCCGAGTTTCGCCTTCGCGATGGGGAGCACCTTGTGGCCAGCGGCGTTCTCGATGGAATCGCGAACATCGCGGGCAAGGACAGCCTGTTCGTATGTCTTGTAAAGGACCGAATGGTTACCGCTGTGGGTTTCCACAATCTTGTAAACCATCGAATCATCCATGCCCGGCATGGAAAGCTGCGCCTGGACCTGGGCTGCATCGGAGGGGAGCATGAGTCCGAGCTGTTCGTCGAACTTGCCCTTCACCTTTGCTGCAGGTTGCGGAGCAACGAGAGCCGGCTGCTGCACGTCCGCTTCCTGGACTGCGGCGGGAGCCACTTCCTGAGATTCGGGTGCATTGTTCTGTGTTTCGTTCATATTGGATTCAATCCATTCTTATGGGTTTCTGTTTTGTAAAAATCAGCGCGGGGAAATATAGAATTTTAGTAGGAAGTAGGAGGTAGGAAGTAGGAAGTGAAGGACAGTTATGGGGAGTTGGATACACATAAAAAAGGCGCGCATTTCTTGCGCGCCTCAAATGTTAACATTCCTAAACAAAACCTTATTCAATGATGGTCATTTTACCTTCATCGAGACCCTTGACCGCATAGAAGACCTTGGTTCCGTCCGGCTTCAGGACCACCGCGATACCGGCAAGATAATTCAGCCAGTGGTCTTCCGGAGACTCATAGTACCTCAAGTCAATTCGCCCTTCGGAAACATACGATACAAGAGGAATGAGCATAATGTCGTGCGTGATGAACACGCCGATTGTCTTTCCGGAGTTTTCCAGCGCCGGGATAATATGATCTTCAAGCAATTCAGAGCTTCTGGTCTTCAAATCGTAGAACGCGTCGTCGTAGCCACCTTCGAACGCCCATCTCGTCGTGACGCCCCTGCCATCATCATTTTCGTTGTAAAGGGCCATGTAATAGGACATCTGGTTCTTTACAAACCAACCCTCGTTCAACACTTTTATAGTATCGCCAAGCGTATCGGCGTCACCGCGCCCTATGGCAATATTGTTGTACGTCTGGTGAGTACGGATATATTCCGAACCCGCATAATAGATTTCCGGGCCACCCACCAACTTAGCCCCGAGTTGTTGGGACTGCAGCCTTCCGTTATCCGTCAGCGGAGTTTCCTTGGTAATTGTGTTCACACGTTCGGCATGGCGCAACATCACCACCAGCTTTTCACCTTCGGCGAGCCCCGCAAAGACCTGTTCGACCGGGGTAAAGTCACCGACCGCAGATTGAGTGACAAACTGGCTGTTAATGACCCCCATCTTCTCTTGTTCGGTCGCTAAGCGCCAAAGGAGCGTTCCGTTGTCGCAATAATAATAACGGTCTTTGCCATTAATGGATGCCACCTTGAGTTCGCCCTTAGTCGAATCGTTACACGCTCCCAAGTAATCCTCCGGCCCATGGACAACCACACTATCCACGACATGGATACTGTCAATCACATTAATGCTATCCGTAATACGCAAGCTATCGATGATATTCAAGCTGTCCACGATATAGATACTATCAATGACGTTCAAGCGAGTCGTCACACGAAGGCTATCAATATAGCGCACGACATCCTTATAGCGGACACTATCGATAATGTTCAAGCTATCGACAAAACGCACGCTATCTTTAATACGCAAACTATCAAGGTAGCGCGTCACTTCCCTATACTGGATGCTATCAACAATATGCAAGCTATCGATAATACGCACGCTATCCGTAATGCGCAAACTATCCAGATAACGAGTAACTTCATTATAACGAACACTATCAATAATATTCAAACTATCCTTAACACGCACGCTATCTTTAATACGCAAACTATCGATATAACGGACGCTGTCTATCAGATTCACACTATCCCGAATTACGACCGAATCAGGATCAGCAGAATCAGAAGCAACCGCATCTGCGTCTTCCAGGTTTACGGAAACAGTAGCACTGTCATCGCAGGCAGCAAAGAAAAAGACAAGCAGAGCGCTTGTCAGCAATTTTAGGGTGTTTGATTTCATTTTGTGCAGACTCCTTTTTTTACCAACACCATTTGTCAGTAAATTTAAGTTGTACACAAAATATATTTTAGTTGTAATGTAAAATCAATCCTTATCTGTAGAATTACGCCACAGATAAGGTAAATTTTTTATTAACAATTTATTTGTAATACATCACTTATAATTTGTATAGCTCGTTTAATTTACAAAATACTACATCGTACCCGAATCAAGCCCTTTGACCGCATAGAACACCTTGGTTCCATCCGGCTTGATGACGACGGCAAAACCGGCGAGGTAGTTCACCCAGCGATTTTCGGAGGAAATGTAGTACTTCAGATCGATATTCCCATCGGAAACATACGCAATCAACGGCAGGAGCATCACATCGTGCGAGACGAACACTCCAATGGATTTTCCTGATTTTTCCAATGCCGGGATGAGATGTTGTTCTATCAATTCCGAGCTCCTTTCGGCCAAGTCATAGAATGCATTGGTGTATCCGCCCTCGTACGCCCACTTGGAGAGAAGCGTAAAGGCATTGCCCCCCGCCTGCCACGACGCAGAATTGTAGGCACTCTGGTTCTTTATGAACCAGCCGTCATTCAATACAGACAAGGTATCGGCCAGCGTATCGGCATCGCCGTGCCCCTTGGCAATGTTGTTGCATGTCTGATGAGTACGGAGGAACTGCGACCCCGCATAATAGATCGCCGGACTGCCAATCATTTTCGCACCAAGTTCCTGTGACTGGAGCTTTCCATTTTCCGTAAGCGGGCCCGTCCTGGAATAATCGGAACCTCGTTCGGCATGGCGTACCATTATCACCACCTTTTCACCTTCGGCAAGCCCATTAACGATCGAGTCGAACGGAGTGAAATGCGTAACCGCGGATTGGGTCACAAAATAGCTGTCCAGGTCATGCCCGGCGGCGATGTGCCAGAAGAGCGTACTCTTGTCGCAAACGTAATAACGATTTTCGCCGTTGATGGTGACAGTCTTAACCTCGCCTGCATTGGCTCGGCCGCACGAGCCCAAGTATTCTTCCGGACCATGAAGAACGATGCTGTCCACGACACGGGTACTGTCTTTGTAAAGAATGCTGTCTATCAAATTCAGGCTATCCCGAATGTAGAGGCTGTCGATTACGTTCAAGCTGTCACGAATACGGATACTGTCAATCACGTTCAAGCTATCCTTTATACGGATGCTGTCTATAACATGTATGCTATCTGTAATACGAATGCTATCTACAATATGAACACTGTCAATTACATTCAGGCTGTCAATGATATGGATGCTATCAACGACATGCAAGCTGTCAACGATGTGGACGCTGTCAATGATATGCAAGCTGTCAACGATGTGGATGCTGTCAATGACATGCAGGCTATCAACGATGTGGATGCTATCAATAACATGGATGCTATCGATAATATTCAGGCTGTCGGTAATGCGCAAACTGTCGAGGAAGCGCGTGACTTCCTTATAACGGATGCTGTCGACAATATTCACACTGTCCGTGATGCGTATGCTGTCAACAAAACGAATCTCCTCTTTATAATAGACGCTATCAATGATGTTCAGGCTATCCGTAATACGCAGGCTATCGACATAGCGGACAACATCCTTGTAACGAACACTGTCGATGACGTTCAGGCTGTCCCGAATACGCAAGCTATCCGTAATGCGCAAACTATCCAAAAAGCGAGTTACCTTCTCATAGCGGATGCTATCGATAATATTCACGCTATCTGTAATACGAACGCTATCTACGTAATGTACACTGTCTATCCAATTTATACTGTCACGAACAACAACCGAGTCGGCCGAAGACTCGTTTTCACTTTCCATGTTAATTGCAGTGTCTTCGCAAGCAGCAAAAACAAAAGCGAGCGAAGCGCTCAACAAGGCATTAAGGATTTTTGATTTCATTTGGCACATCTTCGTCGCTACCGCGACTAGGTAATTTTGTTTAAGTTGTGCGCAAATTTACCTTTTTCTTACAAAAATTTCAAGGCCTGTTTTATGTTTAGTTTAATTTACTTTATATTGGCTACGATGAGATTCTTCCGGCATCCAGGCCCTTGACGGCGTAGAAAACACGGGATCCGTCCGGTTTCAGAACGATGGCAAAACCAGCAAGATAATTCAGCCATTTTTTGGAATCGTAATACTTGATGTCTATTTTCTTAGCCGAGATATACGCCACCAAAGGCATTATCAACAAATCGTGCGTCGCGATAAACGCCACATCCGTTCCGGCCCGCTCGGAAAAAGGGATTGCCACCGAATCAATCCATTCGGAGCACCTCGGCCCGAAATCGTAAAACGCGCTTGAATAGCTGTTCTCATAAGCCCACTTGGAAAGAACATACCAGCTACCTTTGCTGTTCTTTGCCGTATTGTAGGCATCGGCATCCTTCACATACCAGGACTCTCCCATATGGGAAAGCGTATCGACTGAGAGATCGACAAGCGTATCAACACCAGCACGGCCCGCAGCGATGTAGCGGCAAGTCTGCTGGGTGCGAATGGAACCTGAAGCTCCATAATGGTATTCTAGGTTGGAGGCCAGTTTTCCACCCAGTTCTTTTGCCTGTTGCACCCCGTTTGCGTTCAAAGGCGTCCCAGATGCAGAATCAGTATTCCGCTCTGCATGGCGAATCACCACGACAAGTTTTTCGCCCTCGGCCAAAATGCCCGCAACCGAATCCAAACGGACAAACTTGCTCACTGCCGATTTTTGAACATAATAGTCATTCACGTCGACATTGCTCGCCGCGCGCCACATTACCGTTCCTTCGTCACACAAAAAATAGCGGCGTTCTTCTTGAATGATGGCCGACTTGAGCGTTCCCTTGTTTTCTTGGCTGCATTTTCCCAAAAAATATTCAGGGTCCCGAACGGCGACGCTGTCTCGGACCTTCACGCTGTCGATAATGTGAATACTATCCTTTACATCCACGCTGTCTTTAATGCGGATGCTATCTTTCACGACAACACTGTCTTTGATACGAACGCTGTCCTTCACGTTCACGCTGTCGATAATGTGGATGCTATCCTTTACATCTACGCTGTCTTTAATGCGGATGCTATCTTTCACGACAACACTGTCTTTGATACGGACGCTGTCTTTCACGTCCACGCTGTCAATGATGCGAACGCTGTCCTTCACGACAACGCTATCAATAATCCGGATACTGTCTATTACGTTCACGCTATCATGAACAACGACCGAATCGCGCTCCCCCGCATCCGAACCTTTAGAATTGACAGAACTTTCCGAATCATCACTGCAAGAATTAAGTAACGCCAGAATGGATAAACTGAACAGGATTTTAATTAATCTTCTCTTTCTCATTTTTGTTTAGGCTACATGGTCATTGTTCCCGAGGCCAGTCCCTTTACTGGAACATAACGGACAACCCCCTTTGTATCCAGTATAATGGCGAGTCCAGCCAAATAATTTATCCACTGCTTTGTATCAAAGTAACGCAAATTCACTTTCTTGTTTGTGGCATAAACAGTCAATGGCACCACCAACATATCGTGGGAAATCCAAACACCGATGCGACTGATTTCGGAGAATCGCGGCATCACGACCGTATTCATGAATTCTTCGCCACGAGTGTCCAGATCATAGAACGCATCACTATACTTGCCTTGGTAAGCATAAGCCGAAGTCACGACCCAGCCACCACCATCAGAACTCTTATGGTTTTCCAATCTCGAGTCATCCTTTACGAACCATTCGCCATCCAAATCTTCGATGGTGTTTTCGGCAAACGTCAACCCGGCACCCGTAGCAAAATTCTCCGCCGTCTCCTTGCTTCTCGTGAAAGTCGAGTTCGCAAAAGAGATGCTTTCGCCCTTCAGTTTTGCACCCACCGACTGCGACTGCTTTTTTCCGTTGCTGGTCAAATGGCCGTTTTTGCCAGTATCGTCGGTACGTTCGCCATGGCGCAAAATGAAGATGACCTTCTCGCCAGGAGCAACCGTCGCAAGCACATCGGCGATATCCTCGAACGGGGTTACATCGGCAGCGGTCGCCTCGCGCCAAACATGCTTGCTCTGTTCGTAAACGTAAGACTTATCCGTATTGATCTTTCCGTTACGGATCTGGCCGGCATAGGTCCCGGGCCCAAAGCCCACCGTATCTTTTTCGATGTCGGTGGCCACGCGCCAGGATTTAATCGAATTGTCACAGATGAAGCGAATCTTGGGGCTATCCGGATGGTCGTAATACGGAGCAAAGTAGGCACTGAGGCTCGTGTTCACGTTCTTGACCTGACCCGCCGTATAGGAGTTGCAGGTCTCGAAGCCGTAAACCTTGGACCAGAAATTACGCAAATGCTTTTCGAACTCGGGAGCTTCGCCCCTGCCCCATGAGGCAAAGACCTGGCGAATCTTATCGTAACCGCCGCTCGCATCCAACTCCATGAGCCAGTCAGCCAAGTCTGCACGGGCGTTGTTGTCGTCCCAGTTACCGTTCCCCTTGATGCGTTCGGCAATACCGTTGGCATAGCTCACCATCTCGTGACCGGAGCCCTTGCGCTGCATCATGATTGAAATCGCAAGCAGGGCCGCACTATACTCGTCACCACCAAAAAGGTTCACTTCGTCGGCCGTGACCGAAGAGCCCGAAGCCGTAGTGGTATGAGTGTGGCCACCACCCCAGCTACTGCCACCATTATTTCCACCGCCACCAAAGAACCAGCCACCGCTGTTTCCGCCGCCACTGCTTCCACTACCGCCACCGAGGTCGATATTGAATGCAGAAAGCACGTCCTTGAGCGCCTGCGCCTTCATGCTCCGGATAGGCTGGTTGAACCCAGAATTTTCGACGAGTTTTAGCAGGCGCGGGGATTCCAGGTGGGTCAGTATGTTGACGTTCACGGAATCGCGCTCCGTCAAATCCGTCACGGAATGGAGCGTGACCATCGAAGTCGAAAGCCCGCCCGAAAGTTCGTTACGGAAATATCCATTCACCTCGACGCGCACGTACGGGGAAACCAGGTTCACTCCCGGGAACGCATAGCTGCCGTCACCCGAGGCAATGCAGGTTTCGTGCGTTCTTCTGGAATCGGCCATGCGCTTTGCGCTGTCCAGTTCAATAATCTTGACCGATGCCCCATGGCGGAACGGCCCCTTCTGGGCGGCACCCGCAACCGGGACTGCCACCCTGCGGTAAGTCCCCGCAAGTGTCGGGTCTTCGGCTTCGGCAGCATCACTTGCCGTGAACGGATCCACCTTCAGTTCGCCATCCGCGCAAGTCGCCTTCACAACACCGATTACAGAAGTTCGCCATTCACCATTAATGCAGAAATACAACTCACTGGATTCATCAACCAAGAAGGATTCACCCTCGTTCTGCGCAGAGCAAGGAGGAAGTTCCTTTTTCGAAGTTACAACGCTCGTATCGACAACTACGGAATCAAGTTTCGGTACACTCACTCCCGAATGATTAGTGGTATCTGTCTTGTCGTGCTTTTCCCAAGGATTTTTGGAATCCGACGAGTTCTTCTTGGAACTGCTTGAATATCCCTGCCTGTGACTATGAGGACTCGTATGGGTCGAATCAGCAGTATCCGTACTTTCTGAAAGATCCTCTTCTTCCGGAGAATACGACTTGTCGTCTCCGCAAGATATCGCAAACAAGGCGATGAGGAATGTAAGCCACAGTTTCTTCATAGTAATATAGATATAGAATTTTTTCTTCTTTTATCCAAATCCTATTCACTGATTTTTAGCTTACCATCCCTGGAAATGGGACGCTTTTAGGCCTTTTACAGCGACATAGCGCCTATTTCCAGATTTATCCCAGATAATGGCGATTCCGGCAAGGTAATTAATCCACTTTTTTTCATCTATTTTGCCATTGCCCCTTATATCCATGTCTATGTTCAAGTCGGAGCAATAGGCGACAAACGGAACCATCAACTTGTCATGCGAACTGAGCATGATGAACCTTTCAGGGACAGTATCATACTTGGCGAGCAAAACGTCCTCGATCAGTTCAGCAGAGCGATCCTTCAGATTGTAATAAGCGACCGTCTCCGCATCATCGGTGAATGCACCGTCATAAACATAAGCACCGATGGCCGCCCAACCGCCACCATTGATAGAATTTTCCACCTTGTTCACCGTATCTCGGTTGACCATGTACCAGTCATCATTCAATTCGCGGATCGTGTCTGCCACCACCGTGTCCTGGCCACGCCCGAGAGCTATCGAAATGACGGTCTGCTGCGCACGATAGAATTCGGAAGCCCCGAGGCGGAAATCCTCTTTATGCTTTTTCAGCTTAGCCCCCACATTCTTGGAATCCTTGATACCGTTAGCACTCAAGGGGTCCTCCTTGTTCGTGGCATTCTGGTCACGTTCTCCATGACGGAGCAAGAAAATCACCTTTTCGTCGTCCTTGATATTTTCGTAAACGTCCTGAATGTCCACAAAATCCGTAATGGCAGACTTCTTGACAAAGTAAGCATCGCGTTCGGCACGGGAGGATACCACTCGCCAGTTACCGCTAGCCTCATTGTAGGTATAGACAATTCCCGCATTGACAAGTC
>JAEERM010000119.1 GCA_016285835.1 Fibrobacter sp. | reverse complement strand
GTTTGCATAATTTGCCTTAATCATGATAACGGGAACGTTTTTTTTCTAAATCAACCTGAGCGTTTTGCAGGTCTCTTTTCGCTTCGGTTACAGCGTTCATGATGGCATTGCAATAATACTGGTCCGCAAAAAGGTTGGCCTTGTATGGTGCAGATTGTTCCTTTGCAAAATTCTCAAGTTTATTTATTTCCTCTTTAATATTATTAGCAATAACTTCGTATTTATCTTTTTCTGCTTTTGTTCGACGAAGTTCAAGAAGATCGAGAGTATCAAATACTTTTGAATCTTTTATTTTTTCAGAACTCCAATAATAACCACCAAATGTTTTATGTACCCACCTACCACTTTCATAAATGGTACACTCTATATCATGAGAATCCTCATTTACATCAAGACTGTTAACAGATGTAATCTTTGTTTTTTTATCATTACTCAATAATTTTGAGTCGCTAATCCAACACCTTTTTGTATTATTGTAATCGATTTCATAGCATTCTTCCCCATCAATGGTTTCAGTGACTAATTTTTTGTAGTCTGGATTGTCGATGTAGAAATTGTCGGTAATATATGCATCAAATTCTTCAATTTGCTCTTTAATTTCGTCTATTGCGGTATCGCAATCCAAGCCATTCTGCTGAATGCATTTTTCTACAATTTCGCGAGCGACTTTCTGCTGCTTTTCCGTACTCCAAATACAATACTCAATAAGCTGGCAATCCATCAAGTCAATTTCGGTACGATCATTAAGGAACGCAGACGTCTTCAAAATATGAACAATCTTTTTCCAACGACGGTCCCCGACTTCAAAAAGTTCTCCACTTTCTTTGTCTTCTTCATTCATAGCGTCATTGCGGGACGCGAGTTCCTTACGAATCGCAGAAATAACGGATTTTGCCGCATCAGAAAGCGATATTTCATCAATTTTCTTTTTCCATTCCTTCAATTCGACATTGGAAATCTGAAGTTTCTTTACGTCTTCCGGAAGTTCAAATTCGGTCGAGGACGGAGCATCAACCATATCAAAGAAATTATTCTCGTCATCAATAAACGATACAACCAATCTGAGAATCAGACGATCATACAAAGCCTCCAACCCCTGGCCCTTGGCTGGAAGTTCATTAGAAGCCGTAAAGAGGGCTTTCAGCGGAACATCTTCAACTTCATTTCCATTGTGGAACTTACGTTCATTCACAATTGTGAGTAAAGAGTTCAAAATAGTCGAATTCGCTTTCCAGATTTCATCTAAAAAAGCGATGTCTGCTTCCGGAAGCATTCCTTCTGTAAGGCGACGATATACTTCTTTACCATTACTATTCGGTAATTCTCCGTTTAATCCCTTAAGAGATACATTTCCAAAAACTTCGTCTGGAGTCGTAAATGCATTGAGGAGCGTTTCAAAGTATTTGACCTTATCGTCGCCATCTGCCTTGAACGCCTGCACGGTTCTTCTAGCAATCATACTCTTCGCACAGCCAGGATCACCAAGGAAAAAGATGCTTTCGCCAGAAATTGCAGTAAGTAAAGCAAGGCGAACCGCTTCATCCTTTTCGTAAAGACCATCAGAAAGTGCGTCTCGCAACGCCTTGATTCTGTCATGGAGTTTCACATTGTTGTTTGTCGTATTTTGGGGGGTGGTCATGGTTTTCTCCATAGGTTTAAAATTTTTTCGGTTTACAAAAACGCCTTCCTTCTTGTAATCCAATTTAAAGTTTCCGGAAGATTTGAGAATCTGCTCATATTTTGAGGCTTGTTTTTTGTCTAGTCCCGCTTTTTGAATCACCTCCGCAAGAGGCACAACGATGCTCTTTCGTTCTTGAGAGAGGGCATTAAAAGCCTGATCGAATTTGTGTAAGATGTCGGTTTCGGCCATAGTAGATTCCTTTTTCCTTGGTTTTAAATATAAACAAAATTTCCCTTGAATAAAAGTGCTTTTTCTTTGAAACAGTTAAATACGAACATACAATTCGTACGAACAAAGAGTTCGTATAAGAAAGATATATTATATGCATTCTTTTCAACAAGGAGGAAGCATGCCATACATATCCAGCGACAAAAACATTCGTGATTTCGTTCAGAACATTCTACGTTCTGGACAATGGGAAATCGTCAGGCACGGAAAGCACGTCATCATTCGCCATATAGCGAAAGGTGCGAAGAAAACCATCGTGGTTCCGAGCACACCGAGTGATCCAAGGACATTCGCCAATTTTCGGAGAGACTATTTCCGTTATTTGCGACAACACCTTATCCAAACAGGATGGATTCAAAACAACTCCATTCCTGAAATTGATTCACCTTTAGCTGCATAAAGGAGGTAATGTTATGATGCAGATCCGCACGAAGGGTCCAGGAGGTCTCCCCTCCACCACGGGCAACAAGTCCGGTGGCGGACGGACCAACCTTCCGCCTAAGGGCAAATGAGGTAACGACCTCTTGCCGCTCACTCCCCGGGCCTCGCGCTTGGGGATTTTTTCAATCCCACTACATTTTTTTGGACGAATAAACCGCCCAAAATGACATTTTTTCGGACGAATATCCCGCCGGATTTGACATTTTTTCGGACGAATATCAAAAAAAGACTAAACCCTCACCAGATTCCTCTCGACTTCCTGCACGAGTTTCTTGGGGACATCGTTCGCCTTGGCGCGTTTCTTGAAGCTGGCGAGGGAATCTTGCACTTGTTCGAGGATGCGCTTGTAGCGCCCTTGCACGAGGCCGGCACTTTTTGCCGCCTCCTTGAAGTCATCGAGGGTGAACTTTTCGCGCTTGCCCTTGAAGGTCATCTGGTGCGTTCCTGTCCAGCGGCCGGCGGGGTTGTAGGCGTAAGTGACGTCAAAAGCGGGGGCGAGCGTCCAGTTGCCGCGCTTGTCCATCAAAAAGCCGATGTTTTTCGTGTGGTCGTCTTGGTTCCTCGCGCAAATGTTGAATACGGCCCTGCGGTACATCTGCTCAATGTCGGCAGTCGTAAGCCCAATCTGCCTCGCAATGGCGAAGGCCTGCTCGTAGCTGTACGCCCCTGCAATGTTGAAGTCGTAATGCGCGATGGCCGCGAGCGACTGGTAGTGCAGTTTGCCACCGTTTTCGGTGCGGTCAAAGCGGCGCGTCATAAAGTGCCTGTGCTCGCCGTCTTCCAGCAGGCGGCATTCCGTCATTTCGATTCCGGCTTCCTTCGCAATTTGGCTGTAGGTGTACTCAAGCGCCCCGAACCCGGCGGGGTCGGCGTTTTCTTTGTCGCGGTTGTTCTCGATGTCGTCGAATTTCAGGAGCCAGTAGCCGTACCCTTCGGGGGCGCGGACTTGCCCGGAGAGCACACTTTTTGTCGCTTCGTTGTAGGCGATGAGCACTTTGGCGCGGGCGCCCCCGGCCGATGATCCAACCCGGACAATTTGTTCGAACGCGTCTTTTTCGCGAAGCTTGACTTTCACTTTTTTGCGCTGGTCCAGTATGTTTGCCGCGAGGGCGCGGAGCCTCTCGATTTCGATGGGTTCGCTCTTGACGGGGTCGGGGCCGGTGGCGGGGAAAAACTCGAGTGCGCCCATGCCGCGCGATCCTGTGTAGCAGAGCCGTTCGAGAGCCGTGATGCTCTTGGGGTCCCTACCGTTCTGGATGAGCCATTGGTCGATAATCTTGTTGCCGAACTTGTCCGGGATGGAATCGGCGAAAAGCCCTGGCAACTTGTGGAATGTGGCGGGAGCAAGGTCCGGGAAGCGGTAGATGGTGCCGGCACGCACGGGCATGGTGACCGGCGCGGGTTCTATGCCGCTGCGGACAAAGTCGGGATTGTACTCGAAAAAGGCGAAATCGTCGCCGTCCTCCTGAGTGAGGGCTCCGATAGTCGTTCCCCAGAGTTTGACCTCGACGGGAATCATTCATCCTCCTTCCATACCCAGGGGGCGGTGTCGACATCCTTCTTTTTGCGACCGGCACGTTGACGCTGGGGCAGTTTCTGCGATTCACGGAGGAGCATCATGGGACTACGGCTGTAATCGGGAACAATGTCGATGAGTGCCTCGGCGAAACCGAACTGGAGCAACACTTTGACCAGGTGCGAGAGGCTCACGCTTTGGCCCATTTCAAGCCGGACAAGCGTATTTTTGCCAATTCCTGCCTTTTCGGCGAAGGATTCACGCGAAAGATTCAGTGCGATACGGTGCGCACGGATGCGTTCGCCAAGCTCCTTGAGAGCTGTTTTTTCTGTAAGCGGTGTCGCCCTGTACATATCGGCCTCCTGATTATCTTTCTTCAATATAGATTTTTTCTATTTATAAAACAACCCTAAAATAGGTATTTAACTTTGTATTTGCAATTAAAATCCCATTTTTGGGTTAAAAAATTTTACTTGACAAACCACCATGTTATTTATTATTTTTGTCTATAAGAGGTCTAGGATGGAGTTTCGGTGTTTTCGCACATTTCTGCTTTTTTTCGCGTCGGCAATGTTTGTTGCCTGTTCCGAATCGTTCACTGACCCGCGCGACGAGCAGAGCTACGACATCGTGCAAATCGGCTCGGATGTCTGGATGGCCGAAAACTTGAATTACGATATCGACGGGAGCGTGTGCCCAGAAGGCGACAAGCGCAACTGCTCCAAGTTCGGGCGCCTCTACACTTGGGAAATGGCGCGGAGTTTTTGCCCTGAGGGCTGGCGCTTGCCCAACAGCGCAGATTTCGGGCGGCTCATCGCAGATGTGGGTGGCGCCGATGTCGCTGGCGAGGCGCTCAAGTCAAAGCGTGGCTGGTACAAGAAAAAGAACGGTTCCGATGCGTTCGGGTTCAAGGCGTTGCCTGCGGGTTTCCGCAAGGCGGGCGGGGAATTCGATGGTATCGGCGGTTATGCTCACTTCTGGACAGCCTCCAGCGCGCCACTGGAGCGTGCTGAATTCTTGATGTTGGAGTTCAGCAGAAACGCCGCGGTGATGGACGCTGCGGGCAGGGGCGAACTCCGCTCCGTGCGCTGCATTCGCGAACAGAGCAATATCAAGGTGAAGTCAATTTAGTTTTCGCGGTAAGGCGTTTTCAAAAATTTCTTATTATTGGCGTATGTTCAGGTCCGTCGCCGTTATTCTTGTTTTGTTGTTCCTGTGCGGTTGCGCAACGACCAAGCAAGTGGGCTATTCGCCAAAGGATGCGACCCGCGGTCTTGTCTATATAAACAACAAGCAGGGGGCTACGGCCATCTATATCGATGGTGAGTTTGTGGGAAGCACACCGATGAATGTCTCCCTTGTGCAGGGCGAGCACCACATTACCATGAATTATGGCGGAAAGATCGTTTTGGACACGGCTTTCGTTGTCACGGACGACTTTGAAAGGAATGGCAATGCGATTTTGATGGGTGGTGCCGTTGCGGGATTCATAACCATCCTTTTAGTTCCGTTCCCTGGAAATATGCTTGCGTCCATAGCTCCGATTGTTCTCGCGGGAGGGGTGGCACAGATGAATGCGGACAAGGTCGTCATCAGTTCGCGGGAAGGCATCGATGCGACTGTCAAGCCGTTGCCTAGTGCTCCGGATTCGCTTCCTGGGCCTGCCACAACTGCCACGGTTGCGCCAGTTGCTGTTACGGATCAGGGTGGCATGAATATGTATGCCATTGATGCAGACAGGTACGCCTTTTTGATGGAGAAACGCGGCGAGAAAGTTTCGAAATTTGTGTCGGTGGGCTCCATCTGCTATGAAGCGTCAAGCGATCTGGTGTGGATGAACTATGCGCAAAGTCTGCAATCGGTTGTTCTCGCCAGCGACGAGTTTCTTCCGTGCGAAATAGATTCGTTGCCTTATCCGAGCCCATTTTTATCTTCGCTTAAATGGGTGGGTGGCATGACTGCTACTTGGGGAGTTATAGGCGCTGTCGCGGGTGGCGAAATGAAGTCAACAATTGCGGCTATGGGCGTGGGCTTGGCCCTTTTTGGATTACCGACTTACATTATTGTTCACAGCGTTGTCGAATCCCAGAACAAGCGCACCTGTAGGCTCTTGAGGAACCAGGAGCAGGTGAGGGAATGGTACAGGCAGTATCCCTGCCATTAGAAAACGAATCCGATTCCCGTGTCATAGAACCAGTAGTGCCCGGTGAAGGCTTTACCGAGATAGATTGTGGTTCCTGCCGAAATCTGTACGTGTTTTGCAATCAGGTACGATGCCCCGAAATATTGCGAGATAATGTAGGGAAACTCGAAGGATATGTCGCGATTTTGTATTTCGTCATCCCACCAGGGTTTGTAAAGGAACGGCGCATAGGAGAGGGCAAGTTCCTTTATCGGGAACAGGTTTAAAAAACCGCCGAATCCTCCGTGGAACTTGGTTTCATGGCATTTATTGCAGTCAAGATCTCCATAATCATCCATGTCTCCTGCCAATGTCCCCTCTACCGATATCCATTTGCCTTTTGCGGAAAAGTTGTTCATGCTCAGGTTTAGGTAAGCCGCTATGCCTGCTTCGATAAACCGCGAATTGATTCCGGCGGAAGCGCGAATAAAGGGAAATGGATCGAGTCCGAATCCGAGTCCCCACATGGAAATCCGGTTCTTGCTGAAGTAGTCGAATGCTCCCGTAACCGGGAAGCGCAAAAGCCGGTATGCGATATTTGCGTCGCTCTTTTCCAGTTTGTATCCGCCGCCACCCGTGTTCGCCTCTTCGTTTGTGAGCCCGTGGAGCTGCCATGTTTCCTTGTCGTACTTGCGGACCTGTACGCTTGCGCGCTTGACGCTTGACTTTTCGTCCATTGAGAACGCCGCCCCTGTATAGGGTGCCGGAGCGTAGACATCGAATGTGCCTTCCGTGATGCTCGCCTTCGACCAGCTGCACCCGCACAGGTTTATCGCGATGCATGTGGCTATCGCGTATATGGCGAGAGTGAATCTCATAGCAGATAATCCATGCGGATGTTCCGCATGCTTTCGAATAAGTTAGCCTTCAGCGTGGAGTTGCCTTTGGTGAGGCTCTTGATTTCTTCGCGGATGCTCTTGCGGTGGCTCGCTTTCGAGAACTCGCAGGTACATGTGAACTTGCGGATGTCGGCATCCTCGGCGTATTCGATGATTTCGCTTTCTTCGCAGTAGCATAGCGGGCGGATGATGCTGCACGGGTATTTTTCGTAGGGCACCATCGGCGGCATGCCGCTGAACTCGCCCTTGTACAGCATGTTCATCAAAAGCGTTTCTACAATGTCGTCCATGTGGTGGCCGAGCGCAATCTTGTTGTAACCGTTTTCGCGGGCGAACTTGATGAGTTCGGTGCGGCGTTGCGTGCTGCACCAGTAGCAGTTGAGTTTGCGACCTTCCTTGAGTCGGCCTTCTACGGCCACGTCCTTGAAGTAGAAGGGTATTTGCGGGTATTGCTCTGCCATGCGTTGCAAGAATTCACGTGGGGCTTTGTCGGCAAAATCGCTCTGGATGTGGATGGCGCCTATTTCGCAGTTGGGCAGAAATTTGCCCATGCGGTTTGCCAGTTCCATCAGCAGCACGCTCGAATCCTTGCCGCCGCTCACCGCGACGAGCACCTTGTCACCGTCCTCGATTAATTTGAAATCGTGGAGCGCCTTGGTGATTTTCTTGCTGATACGTTTACGAATTGCTGATGACATGAATAGTAAGAAGTAGGAAGTAGGCAGTAGACAGTAGGAAGTGATTAGGATAGACGAGAGAAGAAAGACGAGAGAAGGATAAGTCGCTGGCTTTGTCATTGCGAAGGGCGTAGCCCTGAAGCAATCTCCGCAAGTTATTCACCGCTCATTGCTCACGGCTCATAGCTTGCGCCTCGTGCCTGGAGCCTCGTACCCCGCGTCTCAAACAAAACGGGCTCGCTTTCGCGAAGCCCGATTAGTTTATTCTTTATCCTTGTTAGTCCTCGACAAGGCGCAGCGGCATCAGGAGGAAGCTGAATCCCATGTTCTCACCGACAGGCTCGATGACACAGGCGCCGATGGGGGCGTTCATCTTCATCACGATTTCTTCGCTCTTGCTTAAACCGAGGATTTCGGACAGGTACTGGCCGTTGAACCCGATGCAGAAGCTGCCTTCACCGTTGTGTGTCACGGCGAGTGCTTCGCGGGAATCGCCACCGACATCCGGGTCGGTTGCGCTGAGTTCGAGGTTGTTGCCGTCCATCTGCAGGCGGATCTGGCGCGTACGCACGTTCGCCATGGAAATGACGCTGCGGATCTTGTTCTGCAAGTCCTGAGTGTTGGCCTGCATGGTGCGTTCGAAGTTCTGCGGAATCACGGCGCGGTAGTTCGGATACGGACCTTCGTACAGCTTGGAGATGACCTGCGTAGAATCCGTGTTGAAGAGGATGTGCGTCGCGGAGGTGCGGACTTCGATGTTCGAATCGCTCTTGGCGACATGGAGGATGTGCTGCAGCACCTTCTTCGGGATGATGACGCCGTTCTCGAGGTTGGCACCTTCTTGGTCGATGCTGGCGCGGCCCAGGCGGTGACCGTCGGTCGCGACCATGGAAATCTTTCCGTCCTTGGCTTCCAGATAGACGCCGTTCAAGTTGAGGCGCGTGGAGTCGGTGGAAGTTGCGAACAAGGTCTTCTCGGCGAGGAATGCGAGTTCGCTAGCCGCGAAGTTCAAGGTCTCGCCGTTTTCAATTTCGGGGAACGGCGGGAAGTCGCTTGCGTCAAAACCGGTGATGGAGGCTTTGCCCTTCTCGCTCCACTGAATCTTGGCGAGGTAGTCCTGCACGTCGAGACTGATGGTCGTGATGCTCGGGTCCACCAAGTTGTTGATGAGGTCGGAGAACTTGCGTGCGTTAATGACGACTGCGCCATCCCGTTCGCCCTGGACTTCGACCTTGACCCTGATACCGAGGTCGAGGTCAGTTGCGCTGACTTCGAGGAAATTGCCTTCGAGGCGCAGGGAGAAGTTGTTAAGCACCTGAATGGTGGACTTGTTCGGCACGGCGGTAATGGCCGATTTCAGAACATTCTGAAGAACGGTTTTGTCAATAGAAAACTTCATGGATTATGCACCTCTTTGTATAAGCATTGTTCCTACGAAAAACACTACTGCGATAACCGCTAGAAGGACAATGACGCGCTTATCAAGAGCGTTGGACTTCTTGGGGACAAAATTCTTGGCATTTTGCTTTGCACGCCTGCGTTCACTACGACTCATAGGGAATCTCCATTGTTTTATGTCCAAAAATCTACTATTTTAGAGAGCGGTGAGGA
>JAEERM010000118.1 GCA_016285835.1 Fibrobacter sp. | reverse complement strand
TCGAGGAATTCCGGATCGTGGATGTACTTGTTGAATGCCGCTTCGAGGTCGTCGAGCGGGCGGCGGATGATTTCGGCAACGTACTTGCCGCCGAACTTGTCAAAGAAACCGTTGTCAGAGGTTGTGAGGTGTGAGGTCGCGCCTGCGGCGCTTTGAGGTGTGGGGTTTATAGTTGCGAGAGTCATTTTGAGTGGAGGGATTGGGGTTAAAATTCTTTGTTGAGGGTAAAAAATTAAAGGCCTTCGGTGAGTCCGAAAGCCTTTTGCAAACACTTGATGAAATCGGCAAAACCGGACTCTATGTTCTAGAGCCCCACCACCAGCGGTTGAAACGGATTGCTTCATTCATCTTCATGGCGCATAATTTAGGAATGTCTTTTTTTGCTGGCAAGGGGTAGCCTTCAGAAAAGGCAAAAAAATTGAAGGCTTCCGAGAGTTCCGAAAGCCTTCTGTTAAACACTTGATGAAATTGGCAAAACCAAAATCCCGTTTCGAGAACTTCATCGCAAGCTGCGCAAGCGTCGAAGCGGATTGCCAATTTCATCTTTATGGTAAGCAATATATATACTAATTCGTTGTCTGTCAATAGGTTATAAACAGATTTTTGTAAAAAAATATTACGATTACGTCCAAATTACGCATTAAATGCAATAAAACGCATTTTCTTCTTTTTGCATTAATATATATTTACAACTACATAATTTAGAGTTCGCTCTTATTCTTGTAGTTGAAAAACGACCAAAAATTTCTAGGCAAGAGAAAAGAGCAGGCACTCACACCCCGTGGTGTGGGTCGTTTGCGTTTGTTTTGCTTAAGGTTTACTTGGTCGTTACCTCAACTACAATGGGCGCTTGCGATTCCACACTTTTTTTTGTGCCTTGCAAACGCCATTGGACGAGACGGGCTCCGCGATTGAAAAAATTCAACAAACGGAGACGACATGAAACACTATTCAAAACAAGCCACAAGTCTTTTAAAAGGACTTTTCATCTCTACATTCATAATTCTTATAGCATGCGGAAAAGATAGCGAAACTATCAGTGCCCCGCAAATAGATTATCAAGAAAGTAGTTCCAGTAAGCAAAAGAGCAGCTCTAGCGTTCAACGGACAAGCGTAAAAACAACATTTGAACTTGGTGTTTGCGAAAAGTCAAATATAAGTGAACAACTTTATGTTTCTGAAAAATCAGACTATTATACATGCTCATATGTAAATGGGGAATATACTTGGATGAGCATGAAAAAATCAAGTAGCTCCACAAAGCCATCAAGTAGTTCCACTGCAGAATTTGAGTACTTGACCAAATCAAAAACGATGAAATTTACTTTGAAGTATTACAGACAAACAGTTTGTTCTTTGGAAGGGAAAGGTAAGAAAAACTGTAACTACGCCGATGGTAATCCAAATGTGTCATTTACAATAGACTTTATACAACCAGGCGGAAGCAAGACGACCTTCTCGACAAAAGAGTCCATTAACAAGAAATGGTTTGAGTATGACGATTTGGGAGAATGGGAAGGGGAACTTTCGTTTACGACGGAAGTCCCTGCTTTGACATCTACGATTAAGGTGTGCCCCAAGGTTGTTGATGTGGATGCTCTTTTGGATGATGATATTTCTTCGGGCTATTGCTACAGCAAATCCAATGTTGGACAACTTCCAAATAAGGAGGTGGTTGAGCAATCTGATACTCGTGCTGATAAATACGAACTCGAATGGGAATGGTATTTAGATTAAAGTGCCGCAAACAGCGCCCTCATTTTCTCATGGTTCTTGATTCCAGGCGCGTCTTCGACACCGCTGGAAACGTCGATGAGTTCGGGATGGAACTTTTCGCAAATCGCGCCCACATTTTCGGGCGTGATGCCGCCCGCAAGCCAGAGCGGCAAATCGCCTGCTTTTTCACGCAGCAATGATTCGGGAATGGTCTTGCCGGTACCACCGGGAATGCCTTCGACTTTGGCGTCCAACAAGATGCGCGGTTCTCCGTTCTTGCGGAGGCTGGCGACTTGCTCAAAGTCGGAAGCTTCGCCTACGCGGACGGCAGCATAGCAGGGAATATCCGGATAAAGATTGCTTCGCACTTCGTGCTCGCAATGACATGTTTGGTTCGATTGCGCGGGAACTTGCTTGGGCAGCACGGGAGTCGGGATTCCATGGAACTGCACGGCATCAAGGACGCCTTCCTGAGCCAATTTGATAGCAATCTTGCCTTCTTCGGAATTCAGGTCGGTAATGACACCGACGAGGAGCGGGATTGAACAAGCGAGACAACCGTTTTGATTGTCATTGCGAGCAAGGCGAAGCAATCTCTCTTTAAAGCTGCGCACAAACGTTTCGGTCGTAAGGCGCTTGGTCGTGCTGAATACAAACCCGAGCATATCGGCACCGAGTTCGGCGGCGAGCATGCCGTCTTCGACGCGCGTGATGCCACAGATTTTGACCAAAGGACGATTCTTGCCAAAGATTGCTTCGTCACTTTGTTCCTCGCAATGACAAGTGACGTTAGACGATGCGTGAATGTGTTTCAGCACTTTTCGTTCCGCAAATTTTTTCCAGAACTTGCCTCGCGCGTTTTCGCAGCCCGCTTCAAAGGCGCCAACCACTTCTTTCGCCAACGGAGGATTCTTCGCGACGGCCTCCCCCACCAAAATTCCCGTAAACCCGAGACTGCGCGCATAGTCGGCATCAGCCGGCGTGAGGATGCCCGATTCGAAGACAGCCTTCGCCGGGAGCTTGCTGCGTACCGATGCCGGCACCAGCGGGTCCGTATGGAACGTGGCGAGGTCGCGCGAGTTTACGCCTGCGACAATCGTCTTTGCAGCAGCATCGCCGAGGATTTCCGTCACTATTTGCAACTTGCGGAAATCATCCTTTTCGCGGACTTCGACAAACGCCTGGATCCCGAACTTCTGTACACGGCGAGCCATCTTCACAAGTTGCTCGTCATCCAAGATGCGAGCAATCAAAAGGACGGCATCGGCACCGCAATGGTAAGCGATGTTGATTTCGTCTTCGTACAGCAAGAAATCCTTGCGGAGTACGGCGCAGGCGTGTAGCCCCTGCTGTCGGCGGCTTTCCATCAAGTCTGCAACTGCAATTAGGTCGCGGAGAGAACCCTTGAAGTAGTTCATCTCGGTGAGCACCGATACCGCCTGCGCATGGGCTTCGGCATAAGTCGTCGCTAGAGCCACCGGGTCCAGGTCCGGAGCGATATCGCCCTTCGACGGCGATGCGCGCTTGACTTCGAGAATCGCACCCGCATTGCCGAGGAATTCCGTGTGGCCTACACGGCGCTTTTCCGGAATGTCGATGCCAAAGTTCAGACCGAGCCGCTCAATGTCGGCGCGACGCTTCTCCACGATTGTTTGCAGTATATCAGACATGTAGATTGTCATGCCCGCTTGCGCGGGCATCTCCCATTACGAGTTGGTTTCTGCCTTGACTTCTTCGATCTTCTTCAGCACGGAGCCGTCTTCCATGGCCTTCATGGCCTTGTCGAAGCCTTCCTTGATGCTTGCAGCCTTCTTGCTGATGTAGAGGGCGGCACCGGCGTTCAGAGCGCAGGCGTACTTGATGCCCGGGCGGCCCTTGCCGTTCAGCACGTCGAGAGCGAGGTTGAAGTTGTCGACGCCTGTACCGCCGGCGAGGTCTTCGGGGTCCACGGCCGGGACGCCGAAGTCCTTCGGGTCAATACGGTATTCGCGATATTCACCATCTTCCAAAATTTCGGCAATGGTCGTCGGGACACACGGAGAAATTTCGTCGTAGCCGTCATCGGAGATGGCGACCATCACGCGCTTTGCACCGAGGGCCTTTGCAGCCTTGGTGAAGGGTTCCAGAATCGACTTGCTGTAAACACCGAGCATGAGGTACTTGGCTTCGGCCGGGTTCGTAAGGGGGCCGAGCAGGTTCATGATGGTCTTCACGCCGAGGGCACCGCGAACCGGGCCAGCAAAGCGCATGGCGCTGTGGTAGACCGGAGCCATGAGGAACACGAAGTTCGTCTTGTCGATGACGCTGGCTGCTTTTTCCGGGGTCATGTCGAGCTTGAAGCCGGCTGCGGTGTAGAAGTCGGCAGCACCGGACTTGCTGGAAACAGCGCGGTTGCCGTGCTTGGCCACCTTGGCGCCGCAGCTGGCGGCAATCAGACCGGAGAGCGAGCTCACGTTGAAGCTACCCTTGCCGTCGCCACCGGTACCCACGATATCGGTGAGTTCGTCACCGCTGTACGGGAACTTGCGCTTCTTGCTGCTCAAAACCTTGGCGCAGCCCGCGATTTCTTCGGTCACAGGGCCCTTGCTAGAAAGCGCGGTAAGGATTGCGGCCATCTGGCGTTCATCCATGATACCGTCGGTCAGGTCTTCCATGAACATTTCGGCGGTTTCGCGGGTCAGGTCCTTGCCTGCAGTAAGCGTGTTCAGGATTCCGCGAATGTCGAGCGGTTCGCGACGGTAGTTGAGGAAAGCCTTGAAGAATTCGTCGGCGCGGCCACTGGCAATCGATTCCGGGTGGAACTGCACGCCTTCAATCGGGAGCGTCTTGTGGCGAATACCCATGATGTCGCCGTCGGTAGCACGCGCGGTCACTTCGAAATCCGGAGAGAGCGTCGCTTCGTCGATGACGAGGCTGTGGTAACGCGTAAAGATGTTCTTCTTGCCGATGGTGCGGAAGAGTCCCTTGCCGTCGAGGTCGATTTCTTCGGCGATGCCGTGCTTGATGAACTTGGCCTGCACGATCTTGGCGCCGAAGGCGTAACCGATGGCCTGGTGACCGAGGCAAACACCGAGAATCGGGAGCTTGCCCGCGAAGTGCTTGATGGCTTCGACGGAGATGCCCGCATCTTCGGGGCGGCCCGGACCCGGGCTCACGATGAGACGGCTCGGGGAGAGCTTTTCGATGTCGGCGACGGTGCATTCGCGGCTACGGAGCACGCGGATTTCTTCAGTGGTAATCTTGGCCAACGCCTGATAAACGTTGTAAGTAAAAGAGTCGTAGTTATCGATAATGATAATCATTTTTTTATCCGCTTTTTTAAAATTTTTAGTTCAGGGTTGTTGTTAGGTGTCGGTTCTCAGTAGGAAGTTAGAAGTAGGAAGTAGGAAGTTATTGTTTAATATCTACCGCCTACTGTCTACTTCCTACTGCCTACTGTCTACTAATTCTCCCCCTCCAGTACGGCTCTGATTGCTCCGAGCTTTTCGTTCGTTTCTTCAAATTCGCGGTCGGCGTTGCTGGCCGCGACAATGCCACCACCGGCCTGCAGGCTGATGGTCTTGCCCTGCTTGAGGCAGCAACGGATGGCGATGCAGAAATCCAAGTCTCCGTCGGATTCCATGTAGCCTACCGCACCGGCGTAGAAGCGGCGCTTGACCTTCTCGAGGCCAGAAAGGATTTCAATCGCGCTGATTTTCGGGGCGCCGCTCACCGTACCTGCCGGGAAGCTGGAGCGCAGCACTTCGATGGCCTTCTTGTTCTTTGCCACACGGCCCTGCACGTCAGAGACCAGGTGAATCACGTGGCTGAACTTTTCGCATTCCATGTACTTGGTGGTTTCCACCGTACCGGCTTCGCAAACGCGGCCGAGGTCGTTACGGGCCAAGTCCACGAGCATCAGGTGTTCGGCGCGTTCCTTCGGGTCGCCCTTCAGGTTCTTCATCAGGGCTTCGTCTTCCACGTCGTCCTTACCGCGGCGGCGGGTGCCTGCAATCGGGTGAATCGTCGCGATGCCATCACGCACGCGTACCAAACTCTCCGGCGATGCACCGATAAACTGGTGCGTGCCGTAATCGAGGAAGAACATGTACGGAGACGGGTTCACCGTGCGGAGGCGGCGGTAAATGTCGAGCGCTTCGATATCGCTTGCAAACTGGATGCGGCGGGAAGGCACTGCCTGCACGATGTTGCCAGCGATGATATGCTTCTGCAATGCTTCGACCTTTTCGGTGTATTCCTTGCGGGACTGTTCCAGGTCGGTCATCGTGATGCCCTTGCCGTACTGCTGTTCCGGGGCGAGGTAGCTGAAGTCGAGGTCAGCAAGGCGGGTCTTCACGCGCTCGATGGCAGCCTTCAAATCAATCTGGTGTTCTTCGTAATTCAGGGCGAACAGGTGAAGCTTTTCGGTAAAGTGGTCGAACACGATGTAGATGTGACCCACCAGGAATTCAGCTTCGGGAATGTTGAGTTCGTCTACCTGCGGGGCGAGGCGAATCGTATCGCAGCGGGCACAGAATTCGTAACCGAGGTAGCCCACACCCGAAGAAGGAATAGGAATCTGGTTGGGCGGCACCGTGTTTTCGGCAGAAATCAGCGTGAGGGCGTCAAGAATGTCACCCTCGCCTTCCTTGAGGAACGTGCTTTCCTTGCCGTCGATGATGATGCTCACGTCCTTCTCGTTCTGGCGCAGACGGAAGCCTTCGTCCACCATTAGCGTGGAGTAGCGGCTACGGCCGTGCGAGAAGCTTGCCGATTCGAAGATGGCCTTCGCACCAAGCTTCTTGCCGAGCGAAAACGGGGTGTAACGTTCACCGGGCAGCGCCACGTAAATGCTGTCGGTACGGGGTTCGTAGTTAGGACTTTCCGTAATGTGCTTTGTTGCGGTTGTCATGTTATCCTCTGGTTTAAAAATTCGTTTGCCTTTTCGTTTCGGGTTCTGCAAAGGCTTTTTCGTCCCGGAGGATTTCGTTTTAAGCAAAAAAGGAAGGCCTCCGTGAGTCCGGAAGCCTTTGCTTAAAATCTTGGGTGATTTGCTACAAATACCGGGCTCTATGTCAGAGTCCGCGCCACCAACGACGGTTAAGGGTTGCACTTGTTGCGTAAATCATCATGGCCCAAAAATATCTATCAAAAATCCGGTTGTCAAGGGGTTGCGTAAAAAAAGTTCATTTTTTTTGCGTTTTCCCCATTCATGACCCCCTACCTATATATATGTTATATGCTTCCGACCACGCGTTTTGCGTCGGCCATGGCACGCACCACGAGGGAGGCACCATTCGCACAGTCGCCCACCGCATAGATGTGTCGAGCCGGATCCGGGATAATCGCCGTACGCGGAGTGAGTTGCAAGCCCAAGTCGTTCACGATGCCTTCGGCAGGCACACCAGTGAATCCCATGGCGAGCACCACCAAGTCGGTATCGATGACTTCGGTAGAATTCGGGACTTCGTTCGGTTTGAGCGGGCGACCCTGCGGGGACATTTCCCATTCCACGCGAACCGCTTCTACGCCAGCCACACGACCATCCTTCACAATAAACTGCTTAGAAGAAACATTCCAACGGCGCTCGCCGCCTTCGTGCTGGGCATAGCTCGTGCGCAGCATGTACGGCCAATCGGGCCACGGCGTAGACGGAGAACGTTCCTCGGGAGGCTTGGGCATGAATTCCACCTGGAGCACGCTTTCGCAACCTTCACGGATAGCCTTGCCCACGCAGTCGTTACCCGTATCGCCACCGCCAATCACCAAGACCTTGCGACCCTTCGCGCTGAACTTTTCAGGGTTAGTTTCACCCGGCATTTCGGCACCATGCAAGAAGTCGAGAGCCAAGAAAATTCCTTCGGCTTCGCGGCCCGGAATTTTCAGGTCACGGGCGTTCGGCGTACCGATGGCGAGAAACACTTCGTCAAAATTCTTGTGGATGTATTCCGCAGCAATGTCTTTCCCGATTTCGGTATTGTAGACAAATTTGATTCCAGCTGCTTCAAGTAACGCGATACGACGATCGATAATGGACTTGTCGAGTTTCCAGTTCGGGATGCCGTAACGCAGCAAGCCACCAGCCTTCTCGTGCTTTTCGTAAACCGTAACCGCATAACCTTTGCGACGCAAAGCCTCGGCAGCAAACAGGCCCGAAGGACCAGAGCCAATGACAGCCGCAGTCTTCCCGTTCGGTTCGGCAGCAGGGAGCTTTACGCGACCTTCCTCGAACGCAGTCTCAATGATAAATTTTTCGATTTGGCGCACCATTACCGGGTCGTTATGCACGTTGCCAGTACAAGCCGATTCGCAAAGTGCGGGGCATACACGGCCCGTAAATTCCGGGAAGAACGCCGTCTTACTGATGATATCGTAAGCGCGTTCCGCATTCCCCACAGAAATCGCCGCATTGAATTCGGGGATAAGATTTCCAAGTGGGCAACCCGCACCATGGCAGAACGGAATTCCGCATGTATGGCAGCGGCCCGCCTGATTGATGACCTCGATCGAGGTAAGCTTGCGCTCGACTTCTTTGTTGTCCTTGACACGCTCTTCAACAGGGCGATAGATGTCTGCGATTCGGTTAGTTTGCTGCATAATAGACTTCAACTTTTATAGTTAAAATTTTAATGTTTAGTAGGAAGTTAGAAGTAGGAAGTAGGAAGTTTCATAATCGCGGCAAAGCCGCCTTACTATCACTGTCTACTGTCTACTGTCTACTGTTTACTGTCTACTTTCATTTAACCCTTCTTTGCCAAAGCGTTACGGTAATCAACAGGGAATATCTTCACGAACTTCGGGCGTTCGCTGTTCCAGTTATCTAGAATACGCTTGCCCTTTTCACTACCGGTTGCCTGAATATGCTGGTTGATAATATCAAGCAGTTCGCGTTCGCTTTCCGTACCCGGAAGCACGCTTTCAAGGTCGGCAGAATCCACGTTGCAGCTCAGGTCAAAGTGACCCGTCTCGTCGTACACGTAGGCAAAGCCACCCGTCATACCTGCAGCGAAGTTCACGCCCACGCGGCCGAGCACCACTACCCTACCGCCAGTCATGTATTCGCAACCGTGGTCACCCACGCCTTCGCTAACTAGGAGCATACCCGAATTACGGATACCGAAGCGTTCACCAGCGAGACCGTTGATGAAGATCTTACCCGAAGTTCCGCCATAACCGATGACGTTACCTGCAATCACGTTGTCTTCGGCCTTGAAACTTGCATTGCTAGGCGGGCGCACGACAATCTTTCCGCCCGAGAGGCCCTTGCCCATAAAGTCGTTCGCTTCACCTTCGAGGTCGAGCGTAATACCCGGAGCAAGGAAGGCACCGAAACTCTGGCCAGCGACACCCTGCAAATGAATCTTGATGGTGTCTTCGGGGAGGCCCTTCACGCCAAAGTGTTCGTCCACCTCGCCCGAAAGTTCCGTACCCACCGTACGGTCGACGTTGTGTACCACCGTGCAGAGTTCCACGGCCTTGCCGCTCTTGAG
>JAEERM010000020.1 GCA_016285835.1 Fibrobacter sp. | reverse complement strand
CCGTTCCCGTCGCGGAAGCCCGCGAATTCGGCATCATCGAAGTCGACCAGGACGGACGCATGATCGGCTTCGAGGAAAAGCCCAAGAACCCCAAGGAAATGCCGGGCAATCCGGGCTACTGCCTCGCCAGCATGGGCAACTACATCTTTACGAGTAAGTTCCTGGTGCGCGAACTCTTGAAGGGAGCCCAGAACGGGGCAACGGACTTCGGCAAGCACATCATCCCGAACCTGTACAACGAGTTCCCCGTTTACGTGTACGACTTCAACACGAACATCGTGCGCGGCGAGCAAGCCTCTACCAAGGGTTACTGGCGCGACGTGGGAACGCTCGATGCCTTCTTCGAGGCAAACATGGACCTCTGCTCCGAGAACCCTCCGTTTGACCTTTACAACAACTACTGGCCCATCCGCACGTTCAACTGGAACCAGCCACCGGCCCGCTTCTTTGCCGGCGACAGCGACGCCCACCAGGGAGCGGCCATCGACTCCATCGTTTCCGCAGGCTGTATCATCGGCGGCGGTACAGTCGTCAAGAGCATCCTCAGCCCAGGTGTCACCATCCAGAAAGATGCGCTCGTCGAGGAATCTATCCTCTTCCCGAACGTGACTATCGGACCGGGCGCCAAGGTGCGCAAGGCAATTATCGAAAAAGGCCTGCACATCCCCGCCGGCTTCCAAATAGGCTACGACCTGGAACGCGACAAAAAGCTCTTCCACGTGACCGAATCGGGAATCGTGGTCCTCGCGAAGGATACGATTATTAAAGCGTGAGGAAGTAGACAGTAGGAAGTAGGCAGTGGTGAACTCTGGGTTTGTCATTCGCAAGCGCATGACTCGTCGGCTCAGCCATGCCGAGACGCAAGCGTTTTGGCATGGCATTCGCCTTGGTTGTCATTGCGAAGGGCGAAGCCCTGAAGCAATCTCAGTTAATCACCTGATGCCTCACTGCTCATAGCCCATACTTCGCACCTCATGCCTCGAGCCTCATTTACCAAAAAGGCCCCAGCTATGCTGGGGTCTTTGCTTGTTGTTTTTCAGGACAAATTACTATTCAGCTGCGGTGGAATCCGGGACTACGGGCTTGGTTCCCCAGTTGCCACCGCCACCCATATTGAAGCCACCTGTGCTATCGCCCGTGTTGAATCCGCCACCAGTAAAACTGGACATGTCCATTTTCCACTGGCCATCCGTGCAGACATAGGTCACGGTCATAGTGCCCATCATAGTGCTATCCTTCGTGGCGCCTTCCTCGGTGCACTTGTTCCTTTCGGCATCAGCTTCCCTGTCGCGGGCCCACTGGCCTTCCTTGCAGATGTAGGACTTCCCGTTCTCGATTTTGGTGGAGTCTTCCACATCGCACTTGTTCTTTGCGGCTTCAGCTTCCTTATCGCGGGTCCACTTGCCATCCTTACATATGTAAGACATGCCATACTGTTCCCTGGTGGAGTCTTCCACATCGCATGTGCTACTGCCGCCCTGGAAACCGCTCGCATCCATTTTCCACTGGCCGTCCTTGCAGACGTAAGTCATGGCCATCGTGAAACCCATCGTTGACGAGGAATCCGTCTTCGTGGCACCTTCCTCGGTGCACTTGTTGGCTTCGGCAGTCGCCGTGGAATCATAAACCCACTGACCGTTCGTACAAACCCTCACATAACCCATCTGGTTCTGGGTAGCGCCCTCCTCGGTGCAAGAGAACATGCCGGCAAAGGCCGTCGAATCAAACGTCATCCCACCCGGGACCGTTGGATTCGCTCCATCATCCTTGGAATCACTGGAAGGAGTCTTGTCCTTGTCTCCAGAATCCTTGGAGCCAGAGTCCTTAGAATCGCTAGAAGAATCCTTCTTGTCGCCGGAATCCTTCTTATCCTTGCCGTCCGAGGCTTTTTCGTCCTTGGAATCCCCAGAAGAATCCTTCTTGTCCTTGGAATCTCCAGCCGAGGCCTTTTCATCCTTGGCATCCGAGGACTTGGCAGATTTCTCCTTTCCATCCTTGGAGTCGTTGGAGGTCACTTCACCACCTTCGCCACCATTGGAATCGCTGGAAAGAACAGGTTCGTCACCCCCAGCCGCAGACGGAGAAGAGGATGAGTCATCGCACCCTATAAAACAGAATACAGCCGCAAGGGACACGGCCAGGGCAAATTTTTTGCAATTCATTTTAGATACTCCTATTTGAAATGAACGGTTTCCCTAGGCAGGAATATACAATGCAAAAATAGCGACACATAAAAATGTGTCGCTAACAGGAAAAAAAGTGTTGCGTGAATCTCAAAGAGATGTAAAGATTTATTTGTGAACTATAGAATTGCAGATTTTTCCGTTCGTAATCTTCACTCCGCTCCAAACAACGGAATTGCTGATTTCGACACCGGAAAGCTCGCAATCGTCCCCAATGGTGACATAGGGGCCAATCTTGCAACTATATATCTTGACATTCTTGCCAATATAGCACGGAGGAACAATTTGTGCCCCCTTGGCACCCACCATGGCACTGTTGTCGTTACGGCTAAGCATATACGCATTCGTATGCAGGAGCGTTTCCATCAGGCCGCAATCCAGCCAACGGAAAACAGGAGCCGTCTTGAACTTAAATCCCTGTTCGATCATCCTTTCGAGCGCATCTGTTAACTGGAATTCGTTCTTGGTACGTATATTGTTGTCCATCAAATACTTAAGGGAAGCCTTTAGAGCCTTCACATCCTTGATATAGTATATGCCGACAATCGCCTCGTCGCTCACGAATTCCTGCGGTTTTTCCACAAGACGTTCGATTCGACCATCAGGAGAGGTCACGGCAACGCCAAAACGCGAAGGATCTTCGACCTTGTACGTGTAAAGGATATTTTCATCAGCATTTGCGAGAATGGAAAGGTCGGCCTCGAACAGCGTATCGCCAAGAATAATCAGGAGGGGTTCGTCATCGTCTACAAACGGGAGCGCAAGGCTTATCGCCTCGCCCAAGCCTTGCGGATTGTCCTGAAGGACTGTACGGACTTTGCCCCATTCCGGCTTGCCCTGCAAATATTCATCCATCTTTTCGGCTTTATAGCCTGTAATGAAAAAAATCTCGGAAGGTTTCAAGCACAAGGAATCTTCAACAATCCAGTCGATAATGGTCTTTCCTGCCACCGGCAACAAACACTTCGGGAGATTCTCTGTATAGGGACGGAGTCTTATACCATTACCAGCGACCGGCAAAATAATTTTCATTTCTTTGCAATCCTTGATTATCGATATTATTTCCTAAACTTTACATCCCATTATACAAAAAAATAACAAAAAAAGTAACCTTTTTTGCGAAAAACAAAAAAACATGAAGAAAATATCCATATTTTCTTTCTTTATGTAAAAAAAATGAATAGTTTAATGTAGAACATATTAAGGAGTAATTCATGAAAAACAAATTTATCCTTGCAGTATCCTCCTTGTTCTGTCTCGCAACATTCGCTGTCGCCCAGGACAAGCCAGAAGCTGAAACACAACAGGCACCAGCCGCAGTCGAAGTTCCAGAACCAACCCCGGCCCCAGCACCGGCTCCTGCACCTGAAGTAGAACCTGCTCCCGCTCCTGAAGAAGCGCCCGCAGTCAGCGCACCCGCCCCCACGCAAACAGCATCGCAGCCGGAACAAAATACAGAAGCCGCACCCGTAATATTCTATTACGCAAACACGATCCCGCAAGCACAAAATGCACCCCAGCCGCAGCCCATCCAAGAAGCGGCACCAGCCGAGACAGCCGCCCCTGCTCCAGCACAGCAGCAATCCGTACCAGTCCAGCCGTTTCAACCCACGGTTCATCCCAAACAGACCATGCATTACGGAATTCTGGGCTCCATCGGTACAAGCGAATACATCGGAAGCTCAAACGACGACCTGGATGATGGCTTGACCTGGAATGCGGGTGCATTCATCACCATCCCCATTAGCGACTATATCTTCAGTTTCGAACTCGGTTCGGAGTTCATCTACAGAAAGGAATCGAAGGCCTACTGGGATAACGACGTCGATAAAGCGCGCAAAGACAGAATTCTGGCCTACTCGCTTGGTTTCCCCATCCAAATGAACATAAACGCAAGCCGAGCCGGTATCGTCAACTTCTTCGTCGGTACCGAAATCGAAGTTCCCTTGTACAACAATTTGCAGGTTTCCTTTAACGGGGAAAAGAAAGCCGACTTTAATTTGCAAGACGAACACTGTGCACCCATGTCCTGGGATTTCATCTTCGGTATGGGAGTTAACGCCACCAAGCACTTCGGCATTTACACACGCATGAATATCGGTATTTCCGATATCTATGACGACCTGTACATTACCGATCATGACGAGAGCTACGAAAACGAGAATAGCCTCTATAATTCAAACAAGCGCAAGAAGGAATACTGGAACTTCAAACCATTTGACTGGTCTATCGGCCTGAGACTGTTCATCTAAACCAACCATTGTGTCGGCCTTTACGCCGGCATAAAAAGGCCTGCCTCCGATTGAACTCGGCGGCAGGCTTTTTCATTTACCTCACAATGTTTAGAGATAAAAAAATACCGGCTCCGCATTGGAACCGGTACTTAGTGGATGATGCAGGGGTCGAACCTGCGACCCGCTGATTAAGAGTCAGCTGCTCTACCAACTGAGCTAATCATCCATTGTCGCTTGGACGCGCACAATAATAGAATAATTGAAAAGGGTTGTCAAGGGGGTTTTAAGAAAAAATCAAAAAAAATTTCGATACAACCCTATTTTTTTTCATTATGGTCGAAAAGAGACCCGCATGCCTAGCGATTAACGGGAATCTTTAGATTTCAGAACGCGGTACGGCACGAGCCTGTTGTAATATCGTCCCTTGAGATCGTGGTATTTCTTGCGGACCGGGATCAGCAAATCGTCGCGAGGAACAATGCGCTTGACGGCCGTCGTACTCGTGTCCTTCGGGCCTTCGTCGAACTTGATGTTGCCAAGGAGCGTTTCGCCGCCAAGACCTTCCGCCGTCAGGTAGAAGTCCTGCACGCCCTTGAGTTCCGGCATGTTGGAGCAGCGCACGTCAATCCACTTGCTCTCATCGCCCGCCGAGGGCAAATCGCACTTGGAAATCACGTCACCCTTCTTGCCTTCCTTGCGGATGTTCAATGTGCCACCGGCTCCGTTCTTCACCTGCACAAGCACGCCTGGGCCCACGATGGAATCCGTAATCACGTTCTCGAAAATCGCGTAGCCGCCATCCTTGATGGCAAACTCGTCCTTGTCCGTCAAACGCACGCGGATGCCGTTATCGAAGCCGTTCGCGGGAATCGTATCGCGAATGATGCGCAAGAAGTCCAACCTGTCGAGCTCCGCATAATGCTTGCCCTTCGTAATCTCGATGAAATTCGAGCCGCGCTTGAGTTTCGTGGGGATGTACACCACAGACTTCTCGGGGAATTCGCTCCACGCGCCCGTCAGCGGCAACTCGATTTCCTGCTTCTTGCCGTTGATGCTCACAAAGTGAGAGCTTCCGTTCGCACCGTCTTCGGTCCAATCGTTGTCGTAGCGATAGCGAATCAAGTAGTCGCCCGCCTGCGGGATAATCATCGGCAAGCGAATCTTGCTGTCTTCGTAGTTGATGTAGGCGCAGAACTCGCCGTTAGACGCCTTGGAACTGCTCGAAATATCCACATGCGTCAAGGCACCGTGTTCCGCCTCTGCGCTCAGGTAACGCCCGAGGAACGGTTGCCCGAGTTCCGGCCAGCCGTCGTCGGTATAAACTATATCGCGAACTTGTATGTAAGAGTTACCTTTGTCGTTCTTGTCGTAATAGTGGTTCACAAAACGCTGACGGTTCACATCCTGGAACGCCTCGCCGCCCGCAGGCCCGTAGTAGCGGCCATAACGGCTCAACAGAATCGTGCCGCCGCCATCCAGCAGCCTCTTGCCCGATTTGTCGACATAGCCGCTCGTAATCGATCTGGAGCGCCCGACCGTCGTCTTGTAAGAATTGTTCTCAAGGTCCGCGCCCTTCTTGCAGCAGTTGTCCCACGCCGTAAAAAGATAGTAGTAGCCGTTGTGCTCAATGAGGCTTGCGCCCTCGATACCCGAGCCGCCGCGGTTCGCGATGTTGATCATCTTCGCGCCGTCCTTCACCTTGCCCGTCGTCTCGTCGAGTTCAAGAATGTGGATGCCCGTGCCCCACGAACCGAATGCCATCCAGACCTTGCCATCGTTGTCCTTCAGCACTGCCGCGTCAATCGCGTTGTACGAATCGCTCTTGACCGTGTGAATCACCTCGCCCATGTCCGTCCAGCCATAATCCGGCTTTGTCGGGTCGATTTCCTTGCTCGCCATGAAGCCCATGCCCGACGAGCGAATGCCCATCTCGGAACCGCAATAGTACATGCGGTACTCGCCGCCAATGTAATGGATATCCGGCGCCCAGATGTCAATCATGTTCGGCGCATACTTGTAAAGCCACCTCGAGAATTCCGGCATGGCGGGCTCGCCATTCTTCCAGTTCAGCGCATCTTCGGAAAACTGCATCAGCATGTGGTTATCCGTTGTCGCGAGCGCATAGCCATCCTCGTAACGGATAATGTCCGGGTCATGCCCCGCCCAGCGGGTCTCCTTCGCGTACCAATCGGCCGCAAAGGCCGAATAAGCCAAAGTAAGCATTGCCGCAGTCGTTACGACAGAAGCCTTGCCAATCCCGAATTTCATCATATCCTCGCTTTACCCATACACCATACCCTAAATTTATACACCCTTAAGCCATTCGTCAACCATCCAACAATCCAATACCATTGATTTTTTCACAATAAAAAAAGCGACACCAGGGCTCCGAAAAAAATGGTCCAAAAACCAGGATTTCATCCAATTTTTCTGATTTTTTCAGAGTCCAACCGCTTGCGACCCCGCATAAATAAAGGTATATTCAGAAAGGAGCTCTTATAGGGGCTCTTTATGAGCAGAGGGAAAACAAAAGAGGTTAATCATGATTACGGTTGACAAAGAAACAAGAAAGTTCGAGTTTTACAAGAAGCGTGAAGGGGATAAAATCTGGTGGGTTGAGTATTTTGGAATCTGTGGTCTTCAGGCGGTGTCTTTCGACAAAAAAAAGATATTGCACATTTTTGGAGACTATCCAAAAAAATTTTCAAAAGAAGAAAAGGCTTTGTTTGATAAAGAAAATCCATCATGGAAAGAATTGCTCGGCGGTTAAATAAATACATCATTTTTTAGTGTTGAAAAATCCAATAAGCTCCCTAAATTTTTGGGAGTCTTTTAATTCTCTTATAGGGGCTCTTTATGAGCAGAGGGAAAACAAAATGGTATATTAGAGAGCGAGGTTAATCATGATCACGGTTGACAAAGAAACAAGAAAGATTGAGTTTTATAAGGCGGACGAAAGCGATAAAATATGGCGTGTTCGCTACATTGGTTGCACTGGTCTTCAAGCAGTTTCCTTTGACAAGAAAAAAATCTTGTTTCTTTTTGGTGACTATCCCAAGAATTTTACCAAGGAGGAAAAAGCCTTGTTTGACAAGGAAAATCCTTATTGGAAAAATTTGCTGGGTGGCTAAAGGAAACATCGCTTTTACATTCCTTTCGTGTTGAAGAATCCTATTAACTCCCTAAATTTTGGGGAGTCTTTTCTCTTATAGGGGCTCTTTATGAGCCGAGGTAAAACTTATACCGTGGAAAAAGCCTGATTAAAAATGAGATTGATTAACTCACCCAAGACCGCTATTTGGAGGTCTTTTTTTTGCCATTTTTATAAAAATGTATTGACAAATAAGCAATATATTTATATATTAAGGTCATGAACATCACGGAACATGCGCTCGACAGGATGCTTGAAAGAGGTTTTACTCCCGAAATGCTCGGGAAATTCCTTAACTCGGCATATCGCATCGAAACGGCGAACGACGGCCGATACAAACTGATCGGAGTCGTGAATGGAGTTTCGTGGACTCTTATCGTTGAATCGGACATGTACACGGTGGTCACCGTGAGACGGTCACACGGAGGCGAAACATGACAAAAGAAGAACTCAAGGCCGGCCTGATGGCGGCGGGCCATGTCGTGGTCGAAAACCACTTGACAAAAGATGAGCTGGAAGATGTCGAGCGCGAACTCGACGAAACCGTGGGTATCGATGACGAACGTATGGCAGAACTCGCTGCAAAGGCGAAGGCTGCGTTGTCTTCTGGCCGCAAGCGCATGAGGATGGTGTCGCTTCGACTTGATGACGAAACGGTCGAAAAGATGAAAGCAAAGGCCGCTGAACTCGGCATGCCTTACCAGGCGGTGGCAAGGAAGGTTTTGCAGTCGGCTTTCGCTTAAATTCTCGAATAATTTTTTTTACTGAACTGGTCGCCACCTGGCGGCCTTTTCTGTTTGCGGTCGGTTCGACTGCCGATTGCCCGACCCCCGCTAGAATGAAAAAGTACCAAAAAGAAAGAAGTGTTATCAATTACTTTATTTTTCTTTATATAAATAAATATTATCCTTTACTATAAGTAAATAGTAAGAGTTCGCCCCCCCCTTTTTTGCAGGGCGGAAATTTCAAATTTAAAGTTTAGTATTATCCAAAAATTGGCGTTTGCGGCCTTTAGGTCTTATAGAGGCTCTTTATGAGCCGAGGTTAAACAAATAATGTTATATTTACTATACCAAACAAGGGAGGTTTCATGAAAAGAATCCTGTTTTTTTCTTGCGTAGTTTCAGCATGCATCTTAATCGCCTGCGGGGACGATTCTTCATCTGGGCCAAAGCAGGAAGAATCTTCCACTCTTGATTCCTCAAGTTCTTCAAAAAAAGAACAACCAAGTTCTTCCTTGGAGAACGAAAAATCCTCCTCTTCACTTGAGGAAAACGGCGAGGCGGATGATAATGCAGAAGAAAATTTAGGCAACGAAACAGACAACCCAGAACAAGACAAATCATCAAGCAAGCCAAAGACAAATCCTCCCAATTACGACCCTGAAAAAATGCTTTTAACGGACAATCGCGACGGAGAAGTCTACAAAGTAGTACAAATAAACAACCAAACATGGATGGCGCAAGGTCTCCGTTACAAGCCAAAGGAAGCCATGGAGGGCTGCGAAAAGCTTTTTGTTCTTGAAGAGGACTCATTAATAGTCGCCAGATACGGCCGGCATTATTCATGGATTGATGCCATGATGCTTTCTTGTAACGATTTCAAAAATGTCGACTATACAAAAGAGTTTGTCTCCAGAAATCAGCATCAAGGCGTTTGTCCTGACGGTTGGCATATTCCATCTCTAAAGGAATGGTATAAACTGCTAGACAGCGTTGACGTAATAGACATTTTATCGCCAAATTGGGTTATTCAAGGAGACCATGGGACAGACCTCTATGGTTTTAACATTGAGCGCCCGCAAGATTACGATATACGCGCCACTTACATCACAAGTGATAGCAATCTAGAAAATGGGACATTCGTCCAATTTGATGACGACTACCTCTGTAGTGCATTCAGCAATTTCAGCGCTGACATCACTTACACGAGACATTACATCCGTTGTCTCATGGACTAAAAGCATCTAAATAAATCAAAATAAGACATATCCTACGTTTCCCCGGATACAGTAAAATTGTTCCCTTTTTTACAGAACCTCTTAAAATTGAGGAAAATGAAGATTCTTTGATATGTCATCTGTTTTACGGGAAAAAGGTTGTTTCTCTTACAGGGAACTGTCCGTGAACAGCCTCTTCAACCAAGACATTGACAGGCTCGCTGCACTTTCGGGAGACTTCCTCGTAAGAAAGCGTGGTATAAGTTTCACGCGGGGGCATAAAGCTTTCAAACGTTTTTTCAATCGTCACGGCATCGTACACATGGGAAATTTTCGCATTCGGGAAATACAGGCGGCGTTGTTTTTTACGCTTGTAGTCTTTCAAAACGACCGAAGATTCATCACCATCAAAAACGCGAGATGTTGAATACTCTTGACTGTAATTTTCCACATTCTTTTTCAACTTTCGGACGACCGCCGATTTTTCTGAATCCAGCAAAGTCCACTTGCCACTAGTGCCATCTCCTCTTCGGATTATAAATGCATGTTTTGCAGAATCGTATTCAGCCTTGGCGCACATGCTATAGGAAAAACGAAAATAAACAGAATCATTCTTTTCGCGGAAGGACACCGTTCGAGAATCGTTTCCCCACGCGTCAGATTCAGAGAGATACATTTCATAATCCGCATCCAGAGAGGCAGCCAAGTCCTCTTGTTCCAAAGGTTCATCGGAGATTTCACCATACGGATAACCTATAGAGAGAATAATGAAAATAAAAAACGGAATAACAACAACAAAAGGAACACTCAGCCAATGCCATTTTTTCCTTATATTGAACACTTGTCCCCAAAAACCATAGATAACAAAAAAGAATACATAGAGAAACATTGCCGCAAAAAACAACACCAACAGGCTATCAAAATCTTTGTTGACTACTCTATAGACCAGGAAAACATAGCCGCACACAAGAGCACTAAAGATTACAATCCAAAGGCCGAGCCAGAGCTTTTTAAAGCGAAATTTCTTATAAAACAAGCCAAGAAAGAAACTCAGCAAATGCGGCAACGCTATCAAGAACGGGATTGTCAACATTCCCGGTTCATCATAGATCTCCCAGAGAAAATTTATCATACAATTCAATATATATTTTTTAGCTCACAAAGTTTTTTCAGCAAGCAGATTCAGACCTGGCAAGGCATTTTAAGAGTCTTAGAAACTTTTTTGCCCCAAAGGGGGAAGCCACCCTTACTTACTAAAATCAAAAAATGCTGCGGGATCTGTCCCGAAGATTTCGCCGAGTTTTATAGCCATTTTGCGGGATACCGTCCTGCGTCCGTTTTCCATGGCACAGAGGTTTTGGACCTGAATTCCAAGTTTTTCGGCAAGAGTGACCTGCGACCAGTTGCGCAAATCGCGATTTGCGATAATCATTTCGCCGGGAGTAGAATGTTCTTCAACTTCGATAATATAATGAACAATCCACCTTTATTCCCCGAGCTGGTCGGGATTCAGGCACTTGAGCTCGTCTAGCACGAACAGGCCGTCCTTGCGGATGAGCTTGTCGTCGAACCAGATTTCACCGCCACCGTATTCCGGGCGCATGATGAGCACGAGGTCCCAGTGGATAGCGCTCTGGTTGCCATTGTAAGCGTCTTCGTAGCACATTCCCGGCGTAAAGTGGATGCTGCCGGCGATTTTTTCGTCGAAGAGAATGTCGCACATCGGCGCGTTCACGAAGGGGTTGAAACCGATGGCGAACTCGCCCACGCGGCGTGCCCCTTCGTCCGTATCGAATATGGCGTTGAGCTGGGCGTTGTCGCCAGAGTCGCAGGTGGCCTCCACAATCTTGCCTTCCTTGAACACGAGGCGGACTCCGCTGAAATGCTTGCCTTCGTAAAGCGTCGGCGTATTGTAGTGGATGACGCCATTGATGCTCCCGTTCACCGGGGCCGTGTAGACTTCGCCATCGGGGATGTTCATGTTGCCGCAGCAGGGCACGGCGGGGATTCCCTTGATGCTGAACGTGATGTCGGTGTCGTTTGCCACGAGGCGCACCTTGTCGGTCTTGTTCATCAGGTCAATCAGGTTCTGTGCGGCACGGCCCATCTTCGGGTAATCGGCCAGGCACGCCTTGAAATAGAAGTCCTCGAAGGCTTCGGTGCTCATCTTGGCACCCTGGGCCATGGACGGATTGGGCCAGCGCAACACGCACCATTTCGTCTTGTTCACGCGGTAATCGAGCGTTTCCTTGGTAATCTTGCGGTACATGAGCATTTTCTCGTCGCTCACGTCACAGTTTTCCATGGCGTTGTCCGCTCCACGGATTGCGATATAGGCCTGCATGCGCTTCATCTCGGCAAGGGCGAGATCTGCCGAAAGCTTCATCTGGGCTTCGCTTGCAGAAAGGAGAACTTGGCGACGGACACGGCTGTTGTAGTTATGGACAAAGGCGTTGCCTCCCGCTTTTTCGACAGCCTTGACCAGTTCCGTGGACAGTTCGTCCGGGGTGTCGGTCGTCTCGATGAGGATGTTTTCTCCAGCCTGGAGGCGGACAGCGTCGTTGATTAAATTCGTAGCAAGTTGTGTAATGCGTGGGTCAGTCATTTCAAAGTCTCCATTTTGTTCCGCGTGAGAATATAGCAAAAAGGAGAAACAAGCGCAAGAACTGGAACCCGCTCAAAAAAATCGAAGAGGGACCGCTTCACTCGGCTTGTCAGTCCTGGCGCTACTACGTAGCGCAGACTACTGCGCCTCGGAAATGGTCGCTCAAGTAAACTTGGCGACCGCTTCACTCGGCTTGTGCGTCCTTGAGGCAACGAACAGAAAACCCGTAGTTCTTGTTGTAGAAGTCCAGGTACGCATCGTCGTAGTCATAGTACAAGTACATGTAGTACGCGCTGTGGCTACTGTACTCTGTAGAACTCCAGAAGTTCGCGTTGTAGCCCTCGTCGCTGTAATCCCCGTGGTCGTCCCTGCTGCCGGCAGGGAGCGCGGAGAAGGCGAAGGCATCCGAGCCATTGCCACTACTATTCCATCCGGATGTGGACTTGAGCACCCTGCATGCGGTTGATTGACCGCCGACTACAGTGAACAAAGTTTCGAACTCGGCGCCTGTAGGCAGATGCCAGCCCTCTGGGCAAACACCGCGAACAGGATAAGTCGGAAAGCATGTCTTATTATTGCCGCAACCCTTGCCGTTTGGGCTCCATGTGCCCACGGTGTCCATCGCGGCTACCCATGTATAAAGGCGGCCGTACTTGGAGCAGTTGTTTGCGTCGTTATTGTAGCACCAACTGGTGGAATCAGAGGTATAGTTTCCTTGTTTATAAGGAACATCAGTATAGGCGTAGTTGAGGTTTTGGGCCATCCAAGTTTGCGTGCCGATGGTGACAGTCTTGTACGTCTGCCCGTCGCGAGAATCTGTCATGGTTCCGGTCATCACTTCGGCTGGTTCGACAGGCTCAGTGACCTTGCTAGATGAAGATTCCACTTTTTTTGAGCTGCTCGACTGCTGTGTGACGCTGGATGACGACGATTTTGCTTCACTGCTGCTGGACTCCTCCATACTGTCGTTATCATCGAGTTGCTTCACAGGAACCCACTCTTCGTCATTACAAACATACAGTGTATTTTCTTTTTGGGAAAAGGAATACAGTTCGTCCTTTTTACCGGTGCAAGCCCTAAAATCCTCGGAATTGTCCCCTACTCCGGCAACCTGAACCCATTTAATCTTGTCACCGAGTTCAACACACACGTAAGCCACCGTATCCACATATTCCAAATTTCCAACCTTGGTGGCGACACAGTTACTCAGGTCCTCGACTGAGTCAACCACAATCTTGTCACTGGCTTTTGTGGAGTTGTCATCTCCGCAAGCAACAAGCAGCAAAACGGAAATTGCAGCAACAACAAAAGAAAACCCATGTTTCGCCTTTAGCATAACCGATCCTCTACCAAAAATTTTTGTTTCAGATAATCTATATAATTTTTCGGCATCCACAAATGCGTAGGCCTATTCCACAAGACAAATAAGGAATTCCGGCAGCCGTGTGGCCACCGGAATGGTATCATTTACAGGATTTCAGAGTCCTATTCAGTGAACGTGAAGGGAATGGTCACCGTGGTGTTTCCCGATTTGACCTTGCTGAAGGTCCACCGACCGACCGCGCTCTTGATTTCGGAGTCGAATTCGGCGTAGCCGGTCGTAGAGGAGACCACCGCGATGCTGACGATTTCCCCGCCCGGGGCAATCGTGAACTTCAGCGTGACCTTGCCCTGGAAGCCGGGCTTTTTCTTGAGGAACTTGTTGTAGATATGGCGCAGCCCCGGAGTACGCTGGCGAACCACCTTCATGATATCAGAAGCAGAACGCGAGGAATTGCCCTGACCCACGTCGATGTCCCGCTCGGAAGGCGGTTTCAGTTTGCCGATGGACTTGGTGGAGATGGCCCCGGCAGATCCGCCGATCAGGCTCCCCAACGCATCACCGATTCCTCCGCTCCCGCCCGAAGCAACACCCTCGTTGAACCCAGCATCCAGTTTACCATGACGGGTCGATGCGATTTGCGTCTTCCCGGTCACCTGCAAACCGTTCACGTTCTTGAGGATCTTGTCGATATCCTTCGCAAACTGCTGGTTCGTCAAGTTGTAGACTTCGGCATTCGCATTTTGTGTCCGCGCCGCCAGCATCTTGAGAATCCCCCGCTGCTCGGGAGAGCGTGGATTCCCACGGCCCGCGCGCTTGCCACCGCCGCCTTGCCTCTTGCGTTTGTTTTCATTTTTTACGATTTTCTTTTCTTGTTTTTCCTGCTTTTTTTCCTCCTTTTTTTCGATGATGTTCATGGTTGTCGCAATCTCCACGGTCGCCGTCTTTTCGAAGACAATCTCGTCGATTACGCGATCATACGTAGTCGCCCAGAAACCTACCGAAAGCGCGGCAATGATGGATGTACCGGCAATGCGCCACATCCTCTTGTCGGAATCCGGAAGCAGGGACTCGATGAACTTTTCTGTTTCTTGTTTTTGTTTTTTGGTTTGCGGTTTCATGATTTTATCCTCCGTTTTATTGGATTTTTATTTTAAAGAAAAAGGGAATTAACTACCCCGTTGGCGGGGCATACTTCGGGAACGCGATGTCGAGGGGACGAAAACGGCTAAGTCAAAGGAATTATGTTATTTGTACTTCCGTTCAATATTCGTTCCTTTGTTCGAACAAAGAACGATTGATTTCTCTCTTTAATCTTAAAGTACACCGAAAAATTTTTTTCGTTGCGCGACAAAGCGTAAACAAAAATTCATCGGCACAATTGTAAACTCGAACAAATTAGCGGGATGCGCGTAGATACTGGGCTCGGAGGCGATTTTATAATTTCGCGGGCTTTTCGGTTTTTACAAAAAATTATATCAACCGGTTCTATTCCAATCTAGAAGTCTCCAAGTTAAACGCATTCTTTTTTTACATAGCCTTGTGGCCGGTTTTTGCAGAGTTTCCTATATTTTTCTTATCATGAAACTTTTACCCACCCCACCCGACTTAAACAAGATTGCGCGCCCGAACTGGATAGAAATCAACTTGGACGCCCTGTGCAACAATATCCAATTTATCCGGAGCCAGATCCCCGCCAATACGAAAATCCTGATTCCCGTGAAGGCAGACGCCTACGGGCACGGGAGCCTGGCCTGCTCGTTTGCCGCCAAGTTCGGTGGTGCCGACTACCTCGGCGTAGCCCACATCAACGAAGGCATGCTCCTGCGCCAGTACGGCATGGACCTCCCTATCCTGGTGCTTGGCCCCTGCACTCCCGCCGACTTCGCCTATTTTGTAGAATTTCAACTGACCGCCGCGATTACGGACCTCCGCACGGCGCAACTCTTTGACCAGTTCCTGCAAGAAACGGGGACGACATGCCGTGCCCACCTTGCAATAGACACGGGCATGAACCGCTACGGCTTTGATGCCGAAGATTTCGACAGCATCCGCACGGCGCTTCACCTCAAGCATATCGAATTCGAGGGGATGTTCACGCACCTCGCCACGGCCGACATGCCGGGCAACCCCAAGACGGACGTTCAGATACAGCGTTTCAGCCGCTTGGTCGATGTTCTGGAAGCCGAAGGTATCCGCCCGCCAGTTTGCCACTGTAGCAGCTCGGCAGGCACGCTCACGCACCCCGAAAGCCATTTCGACATGGTCCGCCCCGGCCTCACGCTTTACGGCTACAATTGCATGGGTCCGGTTCCCTCCCCTTACCCCATCCGTCCTGTCATGAAAATCAAGAGTACCATCCGGCACATCCACATCGTGAAGCCGGGGGAAACGGTCAGCTACGGCGGCTACTGGATGGCCCAGCAACCGACCCGAATCGCGACAATCGCCATCGGTTACGGCGACGGCTACTTGCGCGGGGAATACAACAAGGGATTCGTGATGATTCGTGGGCAGATTTGCCCGATTCTCGGCCGCGTGTGCATGGACGCGACGATGGTCGACGTGAGCCACATCCCCGATGTGCAAGTCGGCGAAACGGTCGATGTCGTGAACGGCGAGCTCGATTTCCATATATCAATGGAAAGTGTGGCGGACGACCACCACACTATTCCGTACGAACTCACTAGCCGCGTCGCAAGACGCCTATACCGTAAATACTTCTGGAAGAACCGCCTTGTCCGCTGGGATTACCTCAAGCAGGAGTTCGGCGTCCAGGATTACAGGGAATACCCGTTAAGGTAAAACCTTAACGGATTTATTCCTCTATGCAGCGGACTGAATAGCCCGCTTTTTTGTCGAATGATTTGATTGCCGGGGTGTCGTAATAATTGACAAACAGGGCGTAAGCTTCGGAGCCATTCGCATCGCTTGACCAGAGATAAGCGCTGGATGTCTTGTCGAAGAAATCACCGTTCTTATAGCCACCGGCAGGCAGCAGGTCAAAGCCCCAGAAGTTGAGCCCGTCCTTGCTTCTCCATTCTTCGGTCGAACGAAGGTAACGATAATCGGTGTGGTAGAGATAAAGTGAGCCCAGTTGCTCCTTACTCGGCAGTTTCCAGCCTTCAGGACAAACAGTCTGCGCAGCATCCCAGCTATAGAGACGGCCAAACTTCTTGCACGAAGCGTCTTCGTTGTTGTAACACCAGCTATCATCGGCCTTGACATCCAGGTTTTCGGCCATCCAAGTCAGATTATTAATCTTGACCGTCTTGTATTGTTTGCCGTCAACAGTCACAGAACCATAATCAAACGGGATTTCGGCAATGTACGAGGAATCAAGGTCGCCATCCACCTTTATGCTAGCCTTCTGTGAAAGAACGCAGCGCACAGACATGCCGTGGTCCTTGTAGTATTCACCTTTGCTGGCAACATCCTTGTCATAATGGAAGGAGAAACCCTTGGCTGTACCCGCGTCATTTTCGTCAGATGTCCAGAAATAAGCGTACTTGCCGCCCGACTGGAAGTTTCCATCGTTATTGAGACGGCCACCGGCAAGGACATTAAAGCCAAAACGGTTCGTTCCGCCGGAGACGGTTTCGCTTTCATCCCAAGACGAAACAGCCTTGAGACTTGTTCCACTGCCTTCATTACCATTGGCGATCTCGACGGCCTCCAGCAATTTATTCCAATCTTTTTCAGAAGGTATGACCCAGCCATTGGGACAGACTCCCTGGAACTGCCAGTCTCTTAAAGTTCCCGCTTTCTTTGTCGTTAAGGAATCATCAAGGTCCATAGCGGCGGTCCAAGTGTAAAGCGGACCATATTTTTCGCAATTCTTTGACTTGTTGTCAAGACAACCAATGTTCTTCTTCAAGTTTGGCGTTTCGGAACTGTCTGCATAACGCAAGTTCTCGGCAAACCAATACAGGTCACCAATTTTTACGATCTTATATTTGTTCTTGTCGCGGGAGTCGGTAAAATAACCATCCTTGACAACAACAGAAGCATACAAATCTTTATCATCGTTTTCATGGATATTGAGGGCTTCATCACTCGAATCATCTAAACATCCGGTGACAGCAAAACCTATGGCAAAGAGACCAACAACAAATTTTTTCATTGTTCCTCCATTGTGGAAAAAATAACGTTCTTTCCCTAATATAACATTAAGAAAAGGCAAAAATCAATTTATTTATTTTTTTTCTTGAGGAACCAGCCGTTCGACAATCCTGAAAAGGTCATTGTAGATTTCAAGGAAGTCTTCGACCCAAATCGGGTCGCGTTCACCGACGATATGGAACGTTTCTTCGAGCGTATGACGCGCATTGTAGGGGCCAATCTGTGACCCCGGAGGCAACGACAACGAGCCACCCTGATAAACGGAAGCCGCAGCAAGGCGCGCACGGTAGCTACGGCGCAAACGCGCAATGAGCGTAGAACGTAAAGAAAGAAGCTCTTCGTGAGCCTTGAGGAACTTGCCTTCGCCAATCCAGCCCTCCACCACGTCGAGGCGGCGTAAAATAGAATCGCGTTCTGTCGACGGGACAAGCAAACGCTTGGCCGAAAGAGTCTTCTTTATCTGCGACGAAATCCCCGCAAGCAAATCCTTGTTCCAGAATTCCATGGGGTGCAATTCGGAAGCACTGCGTTCTTCGGGCTTAGGGGTATGTTGCACAATCCAGCGGTCAATCTTTGCCGCTACGAGTTTGGCTTCGGGTTCACGATCGACGGCCAGGTATTCCTGGGCCCTGTTCAACAGGTATTCTGCGTAGACCATGCGCCAGTGCGGGACCTTACCCGTCTTGCGGATAGCATCGACTCGTTGCCGGAGATTTGCAACCATCTCGTCCATCGGTAAGCCTACTCCTTGCTCCCTGTCTTGGTCAACGGCGTCACGCCAATTTCCACGCGACGGTTAAGCCTGCGGTGTTCTTCGCTGTCGTTAGGATATTTGGGCTGATGTTCACCGAACCCGGCCGCAAAGAGGCGGTCTGGGGGGAATCCCTGCGCAATCAATGCCTTGACCACGTTCACGGCGCGTTCCGAAGAAAGGTGCCAGTTGGTGTATGTGGAAGACTTCACCGGAGTATCATCGGTAAATCCGCTCACCATGATAACATCGCCAGTATCTAGAGCATCCAACAAGCCCTTGCTAATCCCCTGAATCACGCTCACGCCTTCGGGAGTGAGGTTCGCGCCGTTCAACGGGAAAAGGAAACTCGCCTGGATCTGAATCTTGCCGTCTTCGAGGGCGATAAGGCCCGCCTCGATAGAGGTCTGCAAACTCTTGGACAGGAGGGCATTGCGCTCGGCTGCAATCTTGCGCATCTGTTCCTGACAGCTGAGGACTTCTTCTTCGGTACGTGTAAGGTCTTCGGCCTTCTGTTCCTTGAGGGTGGCCATTGCCACAAACGCAAGGATGAACAAAGACACCAGGGCAACGCCCAAGTCTGTATAGGCCATCCACGGATTACGGTTGTCGTCTTGCTTGAACCGCATATTTATTCCTCGGCCTTAGGCTGCTGGGCTACAGACGGAGCAGGAGATACAGAGAAACGTTGCATCTGTTCCATGACTTCGAGGAGGATTTCCTGAGTCTTGACTGCATTTTCCATGAGGACTTCGCTTGCGCGCTCGTGGAAGGCTTCCAGCGTCTGGTTGAGGTGTTCGACAAAGTTGTCCTCGTCGTCGCGTTCGGCCGTATCGCCGTTCAGCTTTTCGATAATCGATTCGAGGCCGGTGCGGAGCATTTCGAGGTTCGCGCTCAGTTCGGACTGGTTCACTCGCATGAGTTCTGCCGTCTCGACGATGTTGCTACCCAGAGCGTCGGTCGCTTCCTTCTCCTTGACCACGCGGTTGTCGATGCTTTCGGTAAGAGCCTTCTGGGCTTCGAGCAGCACCGCGGAGGTTTCGGAGAGTTTCTGGAATGCGCCCAAAATGTCCGTGGAGAGCGCGGAAATCTTTTCGGAAACGGACTGGCTGAGTTCGGCAGAACCCGCCTGCGCCTTCTCGGCGACCTGCAGGGCGACGTTCTTGAGCGTTTCGAGGCTTTCCTTTTGGTATTCCGTATTGGAGTCGGTCTTGGCAGAAAGCGCATCCATGAAGGACTTCCACTGTTCGCCAGACTGCTTGACCTGTTCGGTAACGGATTCGGCAATGTTCTTGCTTGCCGCAGCCGTAACGTTTTCGAGACCGGCCTTGACTTCGTCGCCGATGCCGGCGAGGCCTGTTTGCAGCGAGCCGGAAAGTCCGCTCAGCTTTTCATCCAGCTTGCCCGGAATAGAATCGACCGATTCGGCCAAGGACTTCACGCTCTTTTCCATCGGAGCAAAAGAAGATGCTACGGAATCGCCAAGATTCTTGCCCAAGCCGTCCATCATGGAATTTAGCCCGGACACCGCCTTCGACATGTCGGAAGAAAGTTTTTCGACGGACTGGCCAACATCTGTAGAAATTTTCTCGACCGAAGTATTTATGTTGCTTGAAATGCTTTCTGTTGCAGCAGCGAGTTCCGTCCCGACCTTATTGACAATACCGGAAAGGCTTTCCTGTACAGAGTTCACGACGTTGTTCAGGTTCTTCGTCACCACTTGGAAAAGGCGTTCGATTTCGCTCTTGTTTTCTTCACCGGCTTCGGCCACCGAGCCCTGCATGTCGAGCGTCATGGAATCAAGGCGGCTCATGAAAGCGTCACGGTTAGCAATCAACACGCTGCGAGTCGCATTCAAAATCAAGGCAGCGAACAGACCGCAAAGGCTCGTACCGAAGATACCCTTCATTCCCTGGAACAAAAGCTGGATGGTATCGAGCGTGGCCTGCGTCGTGGAATTGTCAATAGCACCACCGGCCGTCGCGACCGAGTACATAAGGCCAAAGAACGTACCCATAAGGCCAAGGAGAATCACGGAACCGCTCGCACTACGCGGGATAGAAATGGAAGAACCCGTCGAGAGCACCTCGAAAGCCACCGGGGAATCCAGGCGAACATTCTTGCTCAACAGGCGTTCGGCCAAGCGGATTCGCGCAGCGACCACTCCATCGCCACTGGCCGAATATATACGGCGGCGTTCGCACTCGTCGATGATTTCGCTCTCGGAAGACATCTGCCTGAGCTTCTTCAATGCCAATGCCTGCTCCACGATGAATACGGCGAAAATCGCGATCATGATAATCCATCCGAAAAGCGGAGCGCCGAAATAGAATGCGCCCGCCAACAAGACAGCGAGGCCAACGACGCTAAGCAGCAAAATCGAAGTGAATGCGTTTTTCATGTTTATCCTTACGAGTTGGTTTGGGCCTGATAAGTGGCCGGTGTTTCAAACAAGTTTAACTGCCCCCGCGAGAAGCCGCGAAGGAAAAGCGCCCATTTGCTCTGGTACCATTCGATAATCTGGATGGTGAGCCCACGGGCATAATCACAAAAATCATCGGTAAAAGCGAGGAACCCGTTTTCGTACGCGCCATGCGGGTTCCAGAACTTCCCTACGTTTCGAGCGCAACCGGCAGCCGATGCATAGTAGCGCGTCGCGCTCTTGCCCATAAATGCCGCAGCAAAACGCTTTTTGGCAATGGAGTTGAGCGAACTGCGTAACGAGAGCACAAGCGCGTTCTCCTTTTCCCTGAGCGAAGTTTCCAGGCAAGGCAGGAGTTTCGAAACAGCGTCCACAGCGCTTTCGCTGTGCCAGTACTTGCAAAGTTTCTCTTGCAACTGCATCACACGGCCGTGCATACGGACAAAGAGCGGTTCGGCATCGCTCACCAGCAAGTGGATTGTCGCCGAATAGAAGGCGCTAATATCCTGCTTGTTGTTCTTCACAGTGAGCGCCCAGCCCTGTTCCTCATCGTGCGTCAAGAAATCGCCACCTTCAAGGAGGAGCCTCAGCACTTCTTCTGTCGAGAAACGCTGCATCCACTTGGCGCGGAACTCATCGTACAGCGCATTTGCATCCTGGATGATTTGCGGGAAACTCGCATCGGCCAATTTCCAGGCGGACTTGCTAAAAGAAATGAGTTCGGAAGCTCCGACCATGGATTCTGCATTGGACATCATTGCATCCAGGTGCTCGAACAACGCAATGGACCAGGTGACCATCATCGACTGCGACAGCGACGCCACCATGGACGACCTGTCCGGCCGGACCGACAAGCGCACGCTTGTCCCAGTCATCTTACGTATTGCTCGACGGAACGACTCTTCCACAGTCCACTACCTCAGAAACGGGCCTCGACTCTTTGCCAGATATTGCGGCGAACCCTCTTGCCCTTGTTGGCCAGTTCATCGGATTCGTTACGAACATCTGCTTCCAAATTGTTCGTGACAAGCGCCATATCCCCATTGTACTTGGCCTTGGCCTCCAGATAGAGACCATAGACATTGTTGGAGATGTTCGTATTGTTGGCGGTCACGTTGGCTGCACGGAGCGACAGCGCAAAGCGGTTGCGCGAGAATTCACAGTCGGTAAGGTACATCTGGGATACCTCGTCCACCCAGAGTCCATAGTAGTTGTTGACGAACTTAACCTTGTCGAAAATACCGTCGGTGCGGAACACTGTGTTGCGGAAGGCATTTTCAATCACGAGGTTGCGGACTTCGAAAGGCTTGCTGCTAGAGACGAAATGTATCCCGTTCCAACTTTCGCTGGAATCGGCACTGCGGAACGTAATCGGCTTTTCGGGAGTCCCCTGGATGCGGACCGGGCCACGAAGCATAATCTTGGCATATTCGCCCATGAGGACCGTCACGCCAGGTTCGACAAGGAGCGTATCCGTAGAAGAGAACACGACACCTTGTTCCAGGATGTAGGGGCTATGCTTCGACAAAAGACGGACAGCACCCTTTTCTGGTTGAGGGAACGGCATCTCGCCGGCAAACACCGAGGCAACGAGCAGGAGCGATACGGACAAAAACGGACGTAACATCAGGGTTCACTCCTCATCTTGATTTTCTGGATGACATGCATGCTCGGGATAGAATCCTGGGCGATAACGTCCTTCACGTTCAAGTCACCGTTGATTTCAAGATTCGCAGAAGCAATGGCCCCATGACTGACATCGAACAGAATGGAGCCCGAACCGACGATAAATCCCTGGCTTTCCATGTGAAGGTCGGATGTGGAATCAGGTTCTTCCTTATACTTGAGGTTCATGCCGATTTTTGCGATTTTAGCACCATCGTGAAGCATGACATCTTCGAGAGTGAACGACTTGTACACGGTCGTCACCGAATTGGCTCCCGGTATAGTCACCATGCGTTCCCAAGACTCCCCTATGGCGACCGGCTTCGACGGAAGTACCGGCTGAATCTTCAAGAAGAGTTTGACGAGGTCGATGTCGTCGTCACCGAACTTCATTTCGGCATCTTCAACAACCGGATCGCTCATGGTTCCATCTGTTTCCAACTTGAACTGGAAATGCTGAACCGAGACAAGCTTTTCGACATTGCGGAATTCCTCGACAGAACGCTTGTCAGAGGTGTATTCCACGGAATCGACCTTCATTTCGAAACGGGCAGAGCCGTCATCGTAAGGGACCAGCATGTTAAGCGTGCTGCGCACCTTGATATGGGATTGCATGGATTCCGGCACGGCATTGGCAGAATCCTCCGGCAAGAGCACGTTTAAGGACGACTCGAGGAAAAAAGTACGCGAAGCGGCATCCTGCGTGTTAAAGGCAAGGACAACATCGTTATTGTCGCAAGAACACAGCAAAAGGAGCGCTGCGGAAGTAGCGCAAAATTTGATAAAATTCATGGTTTGAATATAGAAATAGACGAGAGACGAGAGGCTAGGGGCTAGAATCTAGAGGCAAGAATCTGGGGGGTATGTGGTATGAGGTCGGCGCGTTGCGCCTTTGAGGTATGAGGTAAGTAGGAAGTAGGAAGTAGGAAGTAGGACAAATGCGTAAGGCGAGTGCCGCGGTCAAGCTTGCTTGAACATGGCCGAGCCGAGCATTTGGTACTTGAGCGAAGCGAGAGTACAAGTAGACAGTAGGAAGTGGTTTGTGGTTAGGGATAGACGAAAGACGAAAGAGGTTGTGGGGGGGGTCATTGCGAAGGGCGAATAGCCCTGAAGCAATCTCCATCAGTTTGCGCCCCGCTCATGGCTCATTGCTCGGGCCTGGAGCCTCGAGCCCCGAGCCTCCCTTATTGCCGGAATCGCCTTTTTCGAGGCGCATTTGCTGGAAAAAAGCCTTCAGGAGCCCAAGGCACTCTTCGGCGAGCACCCCGCCCACCACCTCGACCTCGCGTTTGAGAGCATTACCCGTAATCACGTCGACGGTCGTTCCGCAGCCGCCAAAACGGGTATCTGGGGAACCATAGACCACACGGGAAACTCGGCTATTGAGAATGGCCCCCGCGCACATCGGGCAAGGTTCGAGCGTTACATACAAAGTACATCCATCTAAACGCCAGTTGTCCAAATGACCAGCAGCCGTCCCGATAGCTAGAATTTCGGCATGTGCGGTGGCGTCCTTGAGCATCTCAATCTGGTTGTGACCACGGCCGATGACCACGCCATCCTTCACGATAACGCAGCCGATAGGGATTTCCTTCTCATCGAAAGCCTTTTGCGCCTCGCGGAGCGCCATGCGCATGTATTTTTCATCTTCAGGAGTGAACATAATGGAGAATTGATGATTGATAATTGATAATGGATAATGGATAATGGAGAATTGATAATGGATGATATTTAATCATCAATTATCAATCCTCAATCATCAATTAATCATAGACCTCTTCCGTAGGCGCAGTAAGAGTCTTCTTGCATGTAGTCGCCATCGTGGTAATAGGCGGCACGGGCACGGCAGCCGCCGCAGCGGTCGTTGAACTTGCACTTGCCGCAAGCACCGGCATAGGCCTTGGTGCGGAGCTTCTTGAACACTTCGGCATTCGCCCAGATTTCGTCGAAAGGCGTATCGTGCACGTCACCCGCCTCTTCCATCATGTAGGCGCAGGGGCGCACCTTCCCTATCGGGCTCACGATGCAGTAGTCAAGGCCGGCTAGGCAGCCACGGCTGTAACGCGTCTTGACGCCAAGCTGGTCGGCAATGCGCAAAAACTGCGGAGCGCAGGTGGGTTTGACGGGGATGCCGAGCGTGCGGCTCTTTTCCATAATCTTGCGGAGCAGGCCCTCGTATTCGGCAACACGGAGCGCATGCCCTTCAATTTCCTTGCCGCGTCCCACGGGAATCAGGAAGAAAATCTGGTGGTTTACCGCGCCGATTTCCTTAACCCAGTCCATGATGTCGAAAATCTCGTTCTGGTTCCAGTCCATGATGGTCGTGTGAATCTGGAACGGGAGGCCCGCCGCCTTGCAGTTTTCGATGCCCATCATCGTGAGTTCGAAGGCGTTCGGGAGGCCGCGGAAGTCGTTATGGCGGTCATGGTCAATGCTGTCGATGCTGATACCCATCGCCATGGCTCCGGCCTTCTTGAGTTCAAAAGCCAGGTCGTGCGTGATGAGCGTGCCGTTGGTACCGAACACCGGGCGCAGTCCCTTGCTCGATGCGTGCGCAACAAGGTCAACGATGTCGGGGCGGGTCATCGGCTCGCCACCGCTAAAAATCATGATCTTGAACCCCGCCTTCGCGATTTCGTCAATCAGCTTGAGGGCTTCTGCCGTCGTGAGTTCGGCCGCCTTGTTCTCGCCCGCGTCCTGGTAGCAGTGCTTGCAGGTCAGGTTACACTTGTTGGTGGTCATCCAAGATACAATCATCATAAACCTCGTTCAGAACGCCCTACAAGATAGAAATCCTTGTCACAAAATTACATGTTCAAAAACAAATTATTGGCCAACGGCATCCTTACGACGGAATATAACCCAAAGGATGACGGCAAGGGTGGCCCCGATAAGGCACATGAACATGTCTGACTGGGTATCCCAAATGTAACCCTGTGTGCCAAGAAAAGCCTCCGTGTCGGCCGGATTACTCAAGGAAGCCAGCCATTCAATAATCTCGTAAAGCGCAGAAATCGCCTCGGCAACGCAGATGGCCAAGAAAACAGTCCAGCCAGTGGTCCTGAGCGGGGTTGTGCGGCGCAAAAGTTCAATTGTCAAGAGCGCCGGGGTAAAACCTTGCATGAAATGCCCAATCTTATCGTAATTGTTTCGAGTAAAGCCGAACCAATCCTCCATCCAGAAACCGAGCGGCACCTTCGCATACGAATAGTGCGCCCCCACCAGAAGGACGGCCATGTGGAACGCCATCAGGGCATAAAGGAAAGTGGACATCCGGAATTTGTTGTACGTGAGCAAGAGGACGAAAAGCCCGACAAGTGCCGGGGCGGCCTCCAGGCCCCAAGTCAAGTAGGTGTCAGCAACCCCCACAACAGACCAAAGAATCGTCAAAAGGACAAGTACAAGCAGCACAAGGTGGGATTTGGGAATATCTTTCATACCCCAATAATAATAAATATACCCCTCCCTCAAAAAAAGTTTCTTTTTTATGAGAATAATCACCAAAAATAAGCTATAATATTACATAAATACGTCTTTTATATTACATTATGCTTTTTAGGTTCAATTTTTTGCATTATATGAGTGAATCCTATATAAAATGCTATTTTTCGGGGCAAAAAAAAAAGGATACCATGACAAAGAGAAGAGTTGTTATTACTGGTCTAGGCGCTGTTACACCCGTCGGCAAGTCCGTTCAGGGCATGTGGCAGGCCATTCAAGAGGGCAAAAGTGGAATTGCCCCCATTACCCTGTTCGATGCATCCAACTGTCCCGTAAAGATTGCAGCCGAAATCAAGGAATTCAAGCCCGAGGAACACGGAATTGACCCGAAAGAAGCCCGCCGCATGGCCCGCTTCACACAATTCCTAGTGGCCGCCGCAAACGAAGCGGTCAAGGACGCGAACCTCACCCGCGAACAACTTGCCGAAGACACCACCGGAATCGTGGCCGGAAACGGCCTTGCCGGCATGGACATTCTCGACGAGACGTACAACAAGTATATCGAAGGCGGCAAGCGCAGGGTTTCTCCGCTCGCCATGCCCGAACTTATCGCAAACGAAGCGTGCGCGAACGTCTCCATTGCCCTCGGCATCACGGGATTTGCCCACACCATCGCAACCGCCTGTGCCTCCGGCACCGACGCCATCGGGGGCGCCCTCGACGCCATCCGTTCCGGAAGGGTCGACGTGTGCCTCGCAGGTGGTTCCGAAAGCGGGATTACCGAATATTCTATCAAGAGCTTTGCCGGCATGCACGCGCTCACCGACAAATTCAACGACGCCCCCGAAAAGGCGTCGCGCCCATTCGACAAAGACCGTAGCGGCTTTGTCATGGGCGAAGGCGGTGCCGTAATGGTACTCGAAGAACTCGAACACGCGAAGGCCCGCGGCGCAAAGATTTACGCCGAACTCGCAGGCTACGGCGCATCCGCCGACGCCTACCACATCACGAGCCCGCGCCCGGGTGGAGAAACCTGCGCCAAGGCCATGATCCGCGCCATGAAGGATGCGGACATTGCCCCGACCGACGTGGACTACTACAACGCCCACGGCACCTCCACCCACCTGAACGATATCACCGAGACCGAGATGCTTAAGATTTCGCTCGGCGAGCATGCCTACAAAATCAAGGTGTCGAGCACCAAGAGCATGACCGGACACTGCGTGGGAGCCGCAGGCGTCATCGAGGCCATCATCAGCACACTCGCCATCAAGGATTCGTTCTACCCAGCCACAATGAACCTCGACAACCCGGACGAAGGCTGCGACCTTGACTACGTGCCGAACAAGGGTGTCCCGGGGAATATCGACGTCGCCGTATCGGCTTCGCTCGGTTTTGGCGGGCACAACGGCGTTGTCGTCATAAAAAAATTCAAGGATTAAGATCCTTGCAAAATAGAAAGGGGAAAAATGATTATTCAGCCCATGATTCGCGGCAACATGTGCATCAACGCGCACCCAGTAGGGTGCGCTGCTGCCGTGCGTAGCCAAATCAGTTCCGTCCAAAAATGGAGGGCGGAACAGGGCAAACCTAAAGACTCCCCTAAAACCGTACTTGTCATTGGATGCTCTACCGGCTACGGGTTAGCCAGCCGTATTGTCGCCGCCTTCGGGTTCGGAGCCACAACCATCGGCGTTTCCTTCGAAAAGGAGGGAGCAGACACCCACCCCCCAAAAAATGGGACACCGGGATGGTACAACAACATGGCGTTCGACCGCGAGGCAAAGGCTTCCGGCATTGAATCCTACACAATCAATGGCGATGCATTCTCCCACGACACGCGAAAAAAAGTCATCGAAATCGTAAAAAAGACCAGCAAAAAAATTGACCTCGTCATCTACAGCGTCGCTTCTGTCGTCCGAGTAGACCCGGATTCGGGTAAACTCTACCGCAGTGTCTTCAAGCCAATCGGGGAAGCCCTCACCGGAGAAACCATCGACGCGATGACCGGCAAAATAACCCCCATTGGTACCGACCCCGCAACCGACGAAGAAATTTTCAATACGATAAAGGTAATGGGTGGCGAAGACTGGGCTCTATGGATTGATCAACTCGCCAAAGCGGATGTACTTTCCGAAGGCATCAAGACGGTTGCCTATTCCTACATCGGCCCCTCCCTCTCCTATGCCATCTACCGCGACGGCACCATCGGAGAAGCCAAGAAGCACCTTGAGAGAACGGCAAAGAAAATGGATGCCGAACTACAGGCAAGTCTCAAGGGAAGGGCCTACATTTCTGTAAACAAGGGCGTCGTGTCGCGCTTGAGCGTGAGCATCCCCATTATTGCGCTATACCTCTCCGTGCTATTCAAGGTCATGAAGAAGAAAGGTACGCACGAAAGCTGCATCGAACAGATGGAACGCCTTTTCGCCGAACGCCTGTACACGGGAGATGCTGTACCGACCGACAATGTCGGGCGAATCCGCATCGATGACCTCGAAATGGACCCCAAAGTCCAAGAAGAAGTCAAGAAACGCATGGCCACCATCACACAGGAAAACTTCACCCAAGTGGGTGACCTCGTTGGTTACCGCCACGACTTTCTCGTCACGAATGGATTTGACGTCGAAGGAGTTGACTACACAGCCGATGTAGCCTCGATGGAATCTATTTAAAACAATTATTTTTCCTCCTTTTATCCTTTTTTTTGTATTTTTCGGGTGTAACGGCAATTTACGCCGTGAAGAACCAAGGAGCGTCGCATGTCCGACTGGCTGTTCAAATCGTGGCTCAAGATTTCCGCACTGACGGCAATCCTGTTTTTCTTTTATCACCTGTTTATCTCGCAAAAACTCGAAGAAGAAAATTTCTCTTCGGACAGCGACAAGCACTAGAGGCTTCTCATGGAACAGAACAAGGACATCCTGGACATCCAGGCCGCCGAAGAAAGCTCCCGCAAGAAGAAGAAGTTTATCCTGTGCTATCATAGTTTCAGCGTGCTGAACTTCAAGAGGACGCGAAACCAGATTAGGAAAATTGCAGACGCCGCAGGCTCCCCAATCAGCATCGCCGTCATCCCATCATTCGGTGCCGCACCGGAATCCGAGGCGGAACAGTTCCGCGAAGAACTCGAGAAGTTCGTGAACGAGGGCTACGAGATCATGCTCCACGGAGCACGCCACCGCGCAGACCTTTCCCTCAAGCGCAGCATCCAGGGCAAAATCGCCCTCTGGATTTCCAACAACGAAGCCGAGTTCGCAGGCCTTGATGAACGTTTCACGCAGGCTCTCCTCAAGAGGAGCCTCGCCCTGTGGAAAGCACACGGCACAGGAAAGCCCTCCGGATTCATCCCGCCCATCTGGTTCGGGAACAAGTTCCTCAAGGAACAGGCCCTGGAAATCTTCGACTACTACGAAGACTACCACGGCATCTACCAGAAGGTGGACGGAAAGACAAAGAAGACCGGCTCCGGGACACTGAGCTTTTCCATCATCCCGACCCCGCTTCTCGGTATTGCGCAGACATACGCCTGCCTCAAGATGCTCCTGCCGGGTGGAGTCCACCGCTTGGTGTTCCACGACAAGGACTTCAGGACCATCGGTGAAAAACGCATTTTGAACATGGTGCGCTACACATCCACCATGCGTGAAAAAATCATGTACAGGGATCTATAAGACCCGTCATCACTGGATTCAAGACATGATACTCAACAAGTTTCTCTCCCGCATAGATTACGAGTCTTACGAGGACCTTTACAAGAATTTCAAGATTTCCATTCCGGAAAATTTTAACTTCGCCTACGATGTGGTTGATGAATACGCGAAGACGGAACCCAAGCGCGAAGCGTTAGTGTGGTGCGACGACAACGACGAAAGTCACATCTTCACCTTCAAGGACTTGTCGCTTGCATCCCAGCGCACAGCGAATTTCCTTGCAGAACAAGGTATCCAGAAAGGCGACCGCGTGATGCTCATCCTCCGCCGCCGCTACGAATTCTGGTTCTTCTTGTTGGCGCTCCACCGCATCGGTGCGATTGCCATCCCGGCAACAAACATGCTCGCGGCCGAAGACCTGGAATACCGCTTCAAGGCAGCCGAAGTGAAAATGGTCGTCACCTACGACGAGCCCGCGCTCCAGAAAGAAGTGGACAAGGCCAAATCCAAGTGCCCCTCCGTCGAAAAGCTCGTGACTGTAGGCCAAACGGCCCGCCAGAACTGGATTAGCTTCTACGACGACTACGAAATTTTCCCCGCAAAGTTCGAACGCCCCGAAGGGGATGCCGCCACGCACAACGACGACATCATGATCGTCTACTTCACGAGTGGAACCAGTTCGAACCCCAAAATGGTCGCCCACACGTTTACCTACCCGCTCGGGCATATCGTGACTGCCAAGTACTGGCAGCACGTTATTGACGGAGGCCGCCACCTGACCGTTGCCGAAACGGGCTGGGCCAAGGCACTCTGGGGCAAGATTTACGGGCAGTGGATTGCCGGTTCTGCCGTGTTCACCTACGACATGAAGGTGTTCATCCCGGGCAAGCTGCTCGAAAAAATGGCCGAGTACAAGGTAACCACGTTCTGTGCACCGCCAACCGTATACCGCTACATTCTGCAACACGGCATCGGCAAGTACGACCTTTCAAGCCTCAAGCACTGTACCACCGCAGGCGAAGCCTTGAACGTGGATATCTACAACAAGTTCTACGAACAGACAGGCCTCCGCATGCAAGAAGGCTACGGACAGACGGAACTCACGCTCACCACGGGCAACTTCGGATTCAGCGAGCCACATCCCGGATCCATGGGCAAGCCCTCGCCGGGATACCGCATGGAAATCGTGAACGCGGACGGCGAGCCCTGCACCGATGACGAAGTCGGCGAACTCATCATCAAAATTGACCAGGGTAAGCCCTTCGGCATGTTCGGCGGCTATTACCGAGACGACGAACGCACCGAAAAGGTTTTCGAAGGTGGAGTTTACCATACGGGCGACACCGCTACCCGCGACAAGGACGGTTACTACTGGTTCGTAGGCCGCAACGACGACCTCATCAAGAGTTCCGGCTACCGCATCAGCCCCTTCGAAGTGGAAGAAGTCATCCACAAGCACCCCGCCGTGCTCGAAGTCGCTGTGACAGGCGTCGAGGACAAGGACCGCGGCCAAGCCGTGAAAGCGACCATCGTGCTTCAAAAGGGCTACGAAGCGTCTAAGGAACTCGCAAAGGAAATCCAGCTATTCACGAAGAAGGTGGCCGCCAGCTACAAGAGCCCGCGCATCATCGACTTCGTGACGGAACTGCCCAAGACCATCAGCGGGAAAATCCGCCGCGCCACAATCCGCGACAAGGATGCCGAAGCGAAGAACGCCGAAAACACCGAAAACGCCGAAGCGATAACCAGCGCTGAAACAAATTCAGAGCAAGAAGGATAAGGAGATCCCCGCCTTCGCGGGGATGACATTATGGCGCCGAGGATGAAAAAGCGGGTCGTTAAAGCGACTTAAAGACTTTCCTGGCGGCATCGACGGTACGTTCGATGTCGCTTTCTGTATGCGCAGCACTCACGAAAATGGCCTCGAACTGGCTCGGGGCCAGATAAATGCCCTCGTCGAGCATCCCGAGGAAATACCTGCGGAAGAGTTCCAAGTCGGATTTCTGCACGTCGGCAAAACATTCCACGGGACCTTCGGTAAAGAAGATACAGCCCATGGAGCCTACCTGATTTGTAGCCAGCGGGATTCCCGCAGACTTCGCCGTATCCTGGAGGCCTTCAATCAAGCGTTTGGTCATCGCCTCGGCATGCACGTACAGCTCTGGATGCGTAGACAGTTCGCGCATCGTAGCGAGTCCAGCCGCCATCGCAACCGGATTGCCCGAAAGCGTACCCGCCTGGTAAATGCCGCCGAGCGGTGCAATCTGCTGCATCACATCCAGGCGGCCACCATAAGCGCCCACCGGCATGCCGCCACCGATAATCTTACCGAACGTAGTCAAATCCGGTTTGATGGCGTAAAGCCCCTGCGCACAGTGGATACCCACGCGAAAGCCCGTCATGACTTCGTCCACTATCAAAAGCGCGCCGTGCTTCTTGGTCTCTTCGGATAGCGTCTGCAAAAATTCGGGTTTTGCAGGAACAACACCCATGTTGCCTGCCACCGGTTCCACGATGACTCCCGCAATTTCGTCGCCAATCTTGTCGAAGAGTTCTTTAACGCCCGCCACGTCGTTGTACTGGAGCGTGAGCGTGTACTTCGCGAGATCGGCGGGGACGCCCTTGCTGCTCGGCTTGCCCGTCGTGAGCATGCCCGAACCCGCCTTGATGAGCAGGCTATCGCTGTGGCCGTGATAGCAGCCTTCAAACTTCACAATCTTGTCGCGGCCGGTAAAACCGCGAGCGGCACGGATAGCGCTCATTGTCGCCTCGGTCCCGCTATTCACCATGCGAATCATCTCCACACTCGGCACGAGGCTCATCACAAGTTTCGCGAGTTCGGATTCAAGCCCGCACGGAGCCCCGAAACTGAGACCGTTCTGCGCCGTCTCGGAGACAGCCTTGATTACGGAATCGTGAGCATGGCCTAGGAGCATCGGACCCCAACTACCCACGTAATCGATGTAGTCGTTACCATCCACATCGTAAATGTGGCTGCCCTTCGCACGGGCGATAAACGGAGGCGTGGCCCCCACATTGCCATAAGCACGCACCGGGCTGTTCACGCCACCCGGCATGAGCGTCTTGGCTTCGGCAAAAAATTTTTCGCTAAAAGAATGGTCCATGTTATAAAAATAGAAAATCCGGCCCGAAAGCCGGATTCTACTAAAATCGAATTCGTTTAAGAAACGATTACTTCTGAGAAGCCATCTGTTCACAGGTGAAGCCACCCATGCCCTGATCGTAGAAATATTCAGCAGTATTGCCAACCGGGCAAGCGAGTTCAGCACCAGACGGGCAACCGGTTCCAGCAGTAGCAGTCATCATGCCTTCCACGGTAACGCAACCAGTCTTGAGGGTTTCTGCTGCCGGATCTTCAGTCGCAATAGCAGTGCAAGTATGGCTAGACACACCACCCATGGTGACAACCTTGTCACAGGAAACAACGCTCTTTCCAGCCATCGGATCATCACTTGCGCCAGAAGAGGAAGAGTCATCTCCGCAAGCAGTGAAAATAGCTGCAGCACCAAGAGCAGCAATAAGCATAAGTTTTTTCATCTTTTTCTCCATTTGAATGAGTTTTTTATGCATTAAAAAACATGATACTAATATAAACTCGTTTAAAAATAAAAATCAATAAAAAATGCACAGAATTGTAAGAACTTTTTTACAATCGAGCTTTTTTCATCTTTTTTTTCAAAAAATTCCTTTTTCAAGCGCTTCCTTGGCGTGGTAAGTGATGATGATGTCGGCTCCGGCACGCTTGAAGGCCAACAAATTTTCGCGGATAATGGCGTTTTCGTCAATCCAGCCCAGTTTCGCAGCAGCCTTCACCATGGAATACTCGCCGCTCACATTGTAGACAGCCACCGGCACGTCGCTTATCCCGGCAGCCTCGCGCAGCACGTCCAGGAAGGCCAAACCGGGCTTCACCATCACGATGTCGGCACCTTCTTCGATATCGAGCGCCACTTCGCGCATGGCCTCGCGGCCGTTGCGCACATCCATCTGGTAGCTCTTGCGGTTGCCGAAATGCGGGGCGGAATCGGCCGCATCGCGGAACGGCCCGTAATAGGCACTCGCGAACTTCGCGCTGTATGCCATAATCGGGGTGTTCGTGAACCCATGTTCATCGAGGCATTCGCGGATGGCACCCACACGGCCGTCCATCATGTCGGAAGGGGCAACCATGTCGGCTCCGGCAACCGCATGCGAGAGAGCAGTCTTCGCGAGGAGTTCCAGCGTCGGGTCGTTATCCACGTCGCCGTCCTTGATAATCCCGCAATGCCCGTGACTCATGTACTCGCAAAGGCACACATCCGTAATCACGTACAAATCGGGGAAATGAGCCTTGATGGAGCGCACCGCGCGCTGCACAATGCCATCGTCATCGTAAGCGCAAGTCGCCATTTCGTCTTTGTGGTGCGGGATGCCGAAAAGCAATATCGACTTGATTCCCAGCGCAACGCAGCTTTCGAGTTCCTTCAAGATTTCATCAATAGAGAAACGGAACTGCCCAGGCATCGACGGGATTTCTTCCTTGATGCCCTCCCCTTCTACCACGAACATCGGGTAGACGAGGGAATCGGGGTTAACTGCGGTTTCCGCAACCATGTTGCGGATGGTTTCATTCTTGCGTAAGCGACGAGGACGGATAATCATAGTGATTAGTGATTAGTGGTTTGTGGTTAGATATCTAGTCTTTAACGCAACGGACGGAAAGTTTAAGTTCATCCATGCCAGAAACCCAACAAACACCATCAGGGGGATATCCCATACCATTGCTATTAAAAAATTGTATGTGGAACATATCATTGGTATTATATACCGTAGAAGTCCAAAAACTAGCATCAGTCCCCATACCCAAAGAACTGCCATTATCAAAGCCGGCTGGCAAAACACTAAAGCCATAAGCATCTATCCCCATACCACTATCTCCCCATCCAAATTCACTTTTTAATATTTTACCAGCATAATCATAACAATATACTCCTACAGGCAACTGAGCCATTTCAGTCGCAGATCGCGGTTGGCCGCCGGCAGTCTTGAACAGCGTGATAAATTCTGTGGTATCCGGCAAATGCCATCCTTCAGGGCAAGCTTCCTTGGCTGCAGACCAATCATACAAGCGACCATACCTAGCGCAATTCGCCGGTTCTTCCTCAAAACACATACTGCCACTTGATGTCTTATAATTGACATTTTCTGCCATCCATGTCTGCTCGTTTTCGCCTTCGCCAATCGTTACGAAACGATAAACCGCAGGAGTTCTGGGATCGCAGAAATGAGTTTTAGAATTATATGGAATGTTTTCACAGAAAGACAACGTAGTAAAGGTTACCGAACGATCACCACAAGTCAAGGTTACAAGACCGGATTCACCTTCAACAAAATTACACGATTCAACAGACTCTGCATTACCATTCAGCACGACTCCCACGGAATCCGTACCGCAGACAATCTTGTAGCCCGTGCTATCGGCCAAAGCCTCGGCATTGCAAGATTTACCCTCAGAGCCATCCTGACCATTCAACACAACGCCAACGGAGTCAGTACCGCAGACAATCTTGAACCCGGTGCTGTCATCCAGAATTTCGGCATTGCAGGATTTTCCATCATCCCCTTTATCACCTTTTTTGCCATTCAACACAACACCCACAGAATCTTTTCCACATATAATTTTATAGCCGCTACTATCGGCCAGAGCTACGGCATTGCAAGATTTTCCATCGTTACCATCATCGCCTTTGTCACCTTTATCTCCCTTTCGCCCTCTTATACCAGAAAGGCCATCATCCCCCTTTTCTCCATTATACACAACACCTATAGAATCTCCACCACATTCTATTTTGTAGCCCGAACCATCGTTCAATTCTTCCATGGAACAAGAGACTGGGGCCTTTCTAGTTGAGTCGTCAACAGTCGACATGACTTTCCAAACACTATCCACACAGAAATATAGAGCCGATGAATCCTTCACAAAAATCACATCGCCTTCGTTTTCAGCCGAGCACTTACCAAGTTCCGTATATGTGGAAACTATTGTATTTATTCCCGAATTTTCGGTAACATTTGTAGAGTCATCGCAAGCGGTAACACATGCAACAACAGCAATGAATGCAAAAAGGGACAACCTGTGCCGGATTATGAAATTTGTCATAAAGACATTCCTTTTTGGGGTTAGAACTGAATTGTTTAAATAAAATATAAGATAATGAAAATTGATTTGGAAAGGCGGCTACGAAAAATCCCGTTCAATTTGTTCGAGGCCTTCGGCCCATTCGGCCTGGATTTTCTGCTTGAGTTTCTTAGCTAGCGAGGGGGCGCGCCCCTGGGTGGAGACGGTCACGGCGATGTTTTCGCCAAAATCCATGCGGGCGGGCACGATGAAGTCGCCGTCGAGGTAATCACAGGCGTTATTGACCAAAATGCGACGGGCGCGGGCATCGTTAGAAACTTGCGCATTGACAGCAGGCTGGTCAGTGCAGATAAAGACCATGAAGATGCCACGGAGGTCGAGCGGTTCGTAAGGACGGTTTTTTAGGGTTATGAGGTGTGAGGTATGAGGTCGGGCTTCGCCCTTTGAGGAGAGATTCTCGAATTCGGGGTCGAACTGCGGCGCAACCACGGTGATGCGGGCTCCGGTCGGCAGAAGCGTTTTAACTTTGCGAAGCGCAATGCGGCCACCGCCCACCACGAGGACGTTCTTGCCTTCGAGATTGACTTCGATGGAGAAGAGGTTTGAGGCATGAGCTCGCGCCTGCGGCGCTTTGAGGTGTGAGGTCGCACCTACGGTGCTCTGAGAATGAGCGACCTGTGCATTACGGACACCAGAAACAACCATGTCGGCGAATTCTTTCCAGTCGCCGAGGCAGGGCAACAGCGTTATAGGAATCTGCGGGAATTCCGCCTGCAATTTTGCAACCACGCGCGGCACATCATTTTTAGTATGCTGGCCGTTCAAGAGCAGGAACGGCAAAAGCGTCACTGATTCCACATCCTCACGGAGGAGCGTACGCAGATCGTTTTCCAAATCCAACAGGCTCGTACTCGCCACACGCGTGCCGGGCAAGTCGTGGTGCAACTTGTCTAAAATACCTTCAAAGCCCTTGTAGGCACCGGGTAAAATGCAATGGTGAGCGATAATCAGGATGGCTTTCATAGTAGTAGGAAGTTGGAAGTAGACAGTAGGAAGTGTTGGTGGTTAGGATTATTTTGAGTAAAACTCTGCTATTTTCTTGACGAGGGAATCCATGGTGGTTTCGTCGGAGGTGACGGTTTCGAAGCCGTGCTTGCGGGCGGCGGATTCCGTCATGCGACCGATGCAAAATGAGGTTTGAGGTATGGGGGCGCTCCCGTTGGTCGCTTTGAGGTATGGGGGCACTCCTGCGGTGCCTTGAGGCATAAGTTTGACAAAGTTCTCAACGGCGCTGGTGCTGGCGAATACGACGGCATCGGCGCTGGCGACGGCTTCACGCTTCCATTCGGGGAGTTCCACCACGGGGAGCGTCTCGTAAACCACCCAGCGGGTTGCCTGCGGGAGGTGTTTGAGCAAAGTGTCGTCAGCGAGGTTGCCTTGCAGTAGGAGGATGCGAGGTATGGGGTATGAGGTCGCACCTTCGGTGCTTTGAGGTATGAGCGAAGCCAACAGTTTCCCAAGACCTTCGCCGGTATGGTCTTCAGGCACGTAATCGCAGCGGATGCCGTATTCAAGCAACTTCTTTTCGGTAATCTTCCCGACACTCGCAATTTTCTTGCCCGCAAGGATGCGGATGTCGTTGCCCGAGGCGAGCAATTGATTGAAGAAACTTTCCACGCCATTCGTGCTGGTGAAAGCGAGAATGTCAAAGTTTGCGAGGGAATTGAAATCGGCAGGGCGAGATTGCCGCGCCCCTTCGGGGCTCGCCATGACAAGTGGACATTCCAAAGTTCGAGTTTCGATCATCGGAGTTTCAATGACTTCGGCGCCAAGGGCCGTGAGGCGGGCCGTAATCCCGCTAGCCTGTTTTGCAGCACGAGTTACCACAAGGCGTTTTCCCGACAACGGCAAATTCTCTTTCCAGGCAAGAGTCTTACCCAGTTCAACGACACCGCCCATAATCGTAATTGCGGGTGCAGTCACGTTTTCACGAACAATCGTCTCCGCCGCCGTTTCAAGCGTCGCCATGACGGTACGCTGGTACGGTGTCGTACCCTTTTCGATAAAAGCAAGAGGAGTTTTCGGATCCTTGCCGCATTCCATAAGGCGCTTGGCAATGAAATCCATGTTGGCGATACCCATCAAGAAGATGAGTGTGCCAGGGCAATGCGCAAGGGCAGGAAAATCTAGACCTACCGGCGCAGAGGAGATCCCCGCCTGCGCGGGGATGACATCAGTGGGTGCGGGGATGACATTGGAGGAAGATTCCGCTTTCTCATGCCCCGTAATGATATGGAAACTGGTCGCGATGCCACGATGGCTCACGGGAATGCCCGCATAAGCCGGAACCGAAATCGCCGAGGTAATGCCCGGAACAACTTCGAATTCTACTCCAGCAGCCACCAATTCCAGAGCCTCTTCGCCACCACGCCCAAACACGAACGGATCACCGCCCTTGAGGCGCGCAATCACACCACCGGGAAATTCACTAGCGAACTGCACCAATAGCTTGTTGATTTCGGACTGTTTGACCTTGTGGTGCGTCGGCATCTTGCCCACATCCACCATCTTGGCCTTGGGATTGCACATACCCAGAATTGCGGGCGAAACAAGGCGGTCATAAACCACTACGTCTGCCTTTTCGAGCACGGATTTTCCGCGCAACGTCAATAATCCCGGATCACCCGGCCCAGCGCCAATCAGATATACTTTTCCCGAATTTTCTTTCATCGCCTACAATTTAGAAAAGCGGCGCAACAAAACAATCGCTTTGCGCCGCATCAACTGGAACTTTTTTATATTTGGGTCGAATTTGAAAATAGGCGCATCATGAGTGAGAATTACAAGTACGGTTTTGTAACGGATATCGAAAACGAGGCTTTTGAAAAGGGCCTGAACGAAGATATCATCCGCAGAGCATCCGCGCTCCGTGGCGAACCGCAATTCATGCTTGATTTCCGACTGAAAGCGTATGAAAAAC
>JAEERM010000117.1 GCA_016285835.1 Fibrobacter sp. | reverse complement strand
AAGGCGAAGATGACGAGGAAGATGACGAAGAAATAGATAAAAGAAGGGCTATTGCTTTTGACGACATGGCCAAGGTCAGTAACTTGGCTAAGGCGGGAGAGTCCGTCACTCTCTATGCGCAATGGTTTAACGGAGACCTTTCGACACTTTCGAACAACTATGTGGCCCAAGATGGCGATACGCTGAAGGGAACGCTGTTGGGTAAGGTCAAGGTGTCCATTGCTGACGGTGCCACGGTGACACTCAATAACGTGACTATTGATGGAGATTACGATTATGATCACTTGTGGGCCGGTCTCACTTGCGAGGGAAATTGCACGATTGTGCTAGAAGGCAAAAATACGTTGAAAGGTTTCTTCCAATATCAACCCGGCATTTATGTGCCGAAGGGCAAGACGCTCACAATCAAGGGCTCGGGCTCGCTGGATGCTAGTAGCAATGGCGAAGGTGCCGGTATCGGCTGTGCCGTCAAAGCTGATTGTGGCAATATCGTTATCGAGAGCGGTACCATTACAGCTACGGGCGGTTCTGGCGCTGCGGGCATTGGTAGTGCAAGAGAGAGCTCGGCAGGGGACATCACGATTATTGGCGGAACCGTCGTCGCCAAGGGCGGTTCCGAGGCCGCAGGTATCGGTGGAGGACTCAATAGTGCAGCCGGGAAAATTACGATTGATGGGCAAAGTACAAAAGTCACTGCAACGGTGGGGACTGGCGCTCCATACAGTGTCGGTGTAGGTGTTGGCAATAGCTCTACGGATGTTATAACCATCAGTGGCGTAATTGTAGACAATGTTTCTGCTAGTTCGTTTAAGTATCCTGTTTCTGGGGCCTATACGGTGGTCTTTGATAAAAATGGCGGTAGCGGGACGATGGAAAATCAAACATTCTTTATTGATTTTAATCATTTTCTCAATGCCAATGACTTTACTCGCAAGGGATACCGTTTGTCGGGATGGAATACCCAGGCGGATGGTAGTGGTGTCTGTTATGCAGACAGGGAACGTGTCATGAATTTGGCCGGGAATGGAGAAACTGTCACTCTTTATGCGCAGTGGTTCAATGGAAACCTCTCAAAATTGAATAACGGCTATGTGGCCCAGGATGGTGATACGCTGACGGGTTCGCTGGGTGGAAGTTATAAGATTTCCATTGCCGATGGTGCTACGGTGACGCTGGATGATGTAACTATTGATCTTGCGGATAGCAGCGAACTCGATTGGGCAGCCCTCTCTTGCGAGGGCAACTGCACGATTGTACTGGAAGGAACGAACAAGGTAAAATCATTCTCCTATTTGCATTCAGGTGTTTTTGTGCCGGAGGGCAAGACGCTTACCATCAAGGGCTCGGGCTCGCTTGATGTTGTAGGTAACATAAGAGCCGCCGCCATTGGTTGCGGCTATGGCGAACACTGTGGCAATGTGGTGATTGAAGGGGGCAATATTACAGCTTTAGGTGGTGAAGGCGGAGCCGGCATCGGCAGTGGCCATACGGGTGATGTAGGAAACATCATTATTCGCGGTGGTACCGTTGTTGCCGAAGGTGGAAAATCGGCTGTTGGTATCGGTTGCGGGTTGTTTGGCGTGTGCGGCGACATCGTAATCACTGATGGTGTGGCGAAGGTTACTGCGATAGCAGGTGAAAATAGAGAATTCAGCATCGGTGCCGATATTTATGTGAATGAAGTTGGTTCCATAACTATTGGCGGTGATGAATTCGAGGAAGGCATTGCCGAGAGCCCCTTTACCTTCCAGGCTTACAAGGTGGCGTTCAACGCCAACGGCGGTTCTGGAACTATGAAGAATCAGCGACTTGTTTATGGAAAGGAAACGTCACTCTCCAAAAATGTCTTTACTCGCAGTGGGTTCTTGTTTGCCGAATGGAATACGAAAGCCGATGGCAAGGGCGATTCCTACAAAGACAAGGTTGAGGTAAAGGACTTGACCGACAAACCTGGTGCTACGGTAAAGCTTTATGCGCAATGGATTAAACTTTTGAGTAATAGCGATGTTACGATTGCCTCCATTGACGAACAGACTTATACGGGCAAGGATATTACTCCCGAAGTCGTGGTGAAGGATGGCAAGACCAAACTTGTCAAGGGCACGGACTATACTATAGCTTACTCAGACAACAAGAATGTTGGCAAGGCAACGGTTACGCTCACTGGCAAGGGTAACTATAGTGGCGAAGTCAAGGTGGCGTTCACTATCGCCAAAGCCTCCGCAAAACTCACGACAGCGCCTAGCGCCGTCAAGGACCTTGTCTATACGGGCAAGTCGCAGACGCTTGTGAAGGCGGGCAAAGCTGAACACGGTACGTTGCTCTACAAACTCGGTAAAGACGGTGAGTATTCAGAAAAACTCCCGACAGCCAAGAAGGCGGGCAAGTACACGGTTTACTACAAGGTCGAAGGCAATGAAAATTACAGCGACGTGAAGGAAAAGAGCTTGACCGTCGAAATTGCAGCGAAGACTTCCTTTGGCCGCACTAGGCTGGTTGCCGAACAGTACAGAATGGAACGCGACTTCGACCTGAAGGGCCGTAAACTGCAAGGCAAACCCAAAGCCCGCGGTGCCTACTGTGGCAGGATGAAGCGCGCAGAATAATTTAGCAGCACACAATAAGGGCGATGAGCCCGGCGAACATCGCAATCTTCACAGCGGATTGCGATTTTCTGTATTGCGTTTTGTGCGCCTGCACGAGAATATAGACAAATATCGGTGTGAGCGCTATGCCTGTAATAATCAGGAACAGCGGCGGGTAGTTGAATCCGAATACCTTGTCCATGTAGAATACCGGAATTGGTAACGAAATCCATGTGAAAACGATAATCGCGCCGGCAAGCTTCCGCGCCGTCGCCGAGCCCGCGATAAGCGGGAACGTCATGATGCCCGCCTTCAAATCGCCCGTTTCGTCTTCCAGGTCTTTGTAGATTTCGCGAGCGGTCGTGAGCAGGAATGCGAATGGAATCGCAGGGATGATTGCCCAAAGGAATTCTGTATGGACGCAACTTGTATTGAACTGGAAAAAATGCTGTACGGCAAAAAGCAGGGGAGTCGTACACAGGAACGCGACCGTCATGTTTTTCAAAAGTGGAATATGCTTGAGCCACTTATTGTAGGCGATGAGGAGTAAGCCGAGAAACAGGAAAAACCATAGCGGGAAAGAAAGGTAGCATATTGCGGTCAATCGCTTCCAAAAGAAAAGCCCGTTGTCGCTGAAGGTTTGGATGAGGCTGTCTCCGCCGCCGCAAAGGAGCATCAGGACGAACATGACAATCCACGCCCTGCGGGCGGCCTTCACCGAGACCTTGCCGGTCACGAGCGGGCGTTCGGGGCGGTTCATCTTGTCGCTTTCCAGGTCCAGGATATCGTTCTGGATGTTTGCAAACCCGATGGCGAATGCAAAGCCGAGCGATTGCAATACGAGGCTAAATATAGACGGATAATTTTTTAGCAAAGCATACCCAACTACAAGCGTGATTACTGCAATCACGATGTTCTTGGGGCGGGTCATCTTGAAAAGGGCGGCGAGCATTTTCTATTTCCCCGAATTCAAAATTCTAAGGTAGCTTTCGTAGCGGGCGCGGCTGAGTGTCCCTTTTTCGACGGCTTCTTTTACAGCGCATCCGGGTTCCTTGAGGTGCATGCAGTTGCTGTACTTGCATGTGAACAAGTCGCCTTCGAAAAATCCGGGGAAAATCTTTGCGAGGGTCTCTGCTTCCATGTCCATGAGGCCGATGCTGCGTATGCCCGGGGTGTCGATGACGTAGCCTCCGCCGGGGAAATCCAGCAGGCTCGACGATGTAGTTGTGTGGCGGCCCTTGCCGTCGCGTTCGCGCACGTCGCCTGTGCGGAGTTCTGCGTCCGGGACGAGCGCGTTGATGAGTGTCGACTTGCCGACTCCGCTCTGCCCGCTGAAAACGGAGGATTTCCCTTCGAGGACTTTGCGCAGTTCGTTGAGCCCTTCGCCGGTCTTGACGCTCACCGGGATAAACTTGTCCACGATGCTGATGAAGTCCTGGATGGCTTCGGGCATCGGCGCGTCCCCCAGCAGGTCCATCTTGGTCAGCACCATGACGAAGGGGAGGTTGTTCAGGTTCGCGGCGAGCAGGAACCTGTCGGCAAATCCGTAGTTGAATTCGGGTTGGACGACGCTTGCGACGATGATGACCTGGTCGATGTTTGCAGCGAGAGTCTGTTGCTTGTAAAAGCTGTCGCGCGGGCCGGGGCGGCGGAGCTCGCTCTTGCGGGGGAAAACGCGGACAACACAGTATTTCTGGGAGCCGACTCCCGAACCGTCGTCTTCGCCGTCGTTGACCTGGCCCAAAAGGATGCGGTCCCCGACGGTGGGGAATTCGCCCAGTTCCTTGGTCGTTGTCGCACGGTACATAGCCGTGACGACCGTGGAGGGGTCGTTTTCCAGGCGGACTTCGCAGGTGCGGCGGTGGACTTCCACCACGAGGCCCTTTTCGCAGTTTTCTTCGCCGATGTTTTCGATGGGATTCTTGATCCGCTTGATTTTGGGTTTCTTGAATTCCCTGCTGAAACGCTCCTTGACTGGGCGCTCGTCGACGACTCCGGTGCTCCATTCGCGCATAGCGTCAATGCGACGGGACCGGTGGTCACGTCTGGATGGCTTTGACGTGTGCTTTGCCTGGGCTCCTTCGAATTCGTCGTCTTCTAACATTCGGCTACAATGTAGCATTTTTAATGCTCCGATGTAATTTGCCGCCATCTAAAAAATTATATTGGGTGTATTCAGGTGCAATAAATGGATATCGTCATCAAAATCGCAATCGTCGCTGCCGTTATTCTGGTGGGGTACAATATGTCCCAGGCTATCACCGCATACGCCTCCATTTGCGACAAAGTGGACGAATTCCGCCACCTGATGGCGCAGAGCGAGTCTTCGGGCGCATCGATCCGCTATTCAAATTTCGGGCTCTCGTTAGCCATTTCTGTTGCTGTTGTGCTTCTCTCCTTTTTCTCGGGCCTTGTCTGGTGGATTACGCTGATTGTCGCGTGCAAGGCTGCGGTTTCGCTTTTCTGTAGCGACGCCATGGTGACGCGGATTATCCGCGAAGGGAGAATATCGAGGAATTTCTTTATCTTGGCCAAGGTGGACTCTGTTTTTAATGTGGTTGTTGGCCTTGCGTTCGCCATTATCTTGGTAATGTGACATGAAACGATTTCTTGCGATTATAGCTGTTTGCGCGGCCGTGGCCTTTGGGCAGACGGCTCCGACAACGGATTTGGGGTCCTCGTCTACGACGACCGTCAATATCCATGTGCCCATATTCGTGGGGGGAGCCCTCGGCTTTGGTAGCGGTACGGGCGTGGGGAAGGAACGCGGCCTCGGGCTTCGCCAGATTGAGCCGATGATTGGTTTCTGGTATCCCGGATTCGGTTTCTTGCGCGCCGGTTACGGGTTCTTTGACTATTCCGAAAAACCAGACAATGGTAAGAAAACGGATATCGAGCATTCCGACTTCGATATTGAAATCGGTGTGCATCTTTTGGGACAACTCTATTTGATGGGCGGTTATTCCCGGTCCAAGGAATTGAGCGACCTCGGTGACGTGGCGTGGAACGAATGGGCTGCCGGTGTAGGTTCTATCCTGTCTCTCTTTGGCAAGGCGATGCTCTTTGCGGAAATCAGTTACCGCTGGGTGTCGGATCATTACGATCCGTTCCTGAACGAGTCTGTCGAAGGAACCCGTCTACAGTTCAACATTGGCTTTGCCACGTACCTTTACTAGGCGGTTGTGCTCGTGATTGAACATGTCATGAAAAATGTGGCTGTTATGGGTGGAGCATTTGACCCAGTTCACAAGGATCATGTTTCGGTGGCGCGCCATTGCCTCCGTCGTGGCCTTTGCGACGAAGTCTGGTTTATCCCGAGTCCTGACCGTTGGGACAAGACGCTCTGTGCCTCCCCGGAAGACCGTTTTGCAATGCTTGAGTTGGTGACGGGGGACGACCCGCGCCTTGTTTTGTCGGACGAAGAAATTCGGCAGGGTGATTTTCGCGGGACGTATGTCTTTTTGCAAGGGCTTCAGTCTAAGTTCCCCGATGTGAATTTCCGCTTGCTCGTGGGGGCCGACAGCTACCAAGGCATCCCTCATTGGCGCGACCCGCTGAATTTTTACGGCACCAACTACAACGGCCACTTGCTCCTGCGCGATTTCGAATTGATTGTATTTTCGCGTCGGGGCTATCCCAAGCCCGATCTCGCAGTACACGAGGCGAACGGCTATGCCCCGCTTTACTGGCTTGGCCCAGAAAATGGTTTTGATGGAATTTATTCGAGTACGGCCATCCGGAAGGCGCTGCTTTGCAGCAACGAAAAACCGGAAGGTCTGGAACAGTGCGTGTACGACTATATTCGTGAACACGATTTATACAGGGTTTGATTCTTAAGGGGTAATCATGCAATTCGTTGATAACCTGCGACAGAAACCTTTTGTTCAGAAGGCGGAAAAGTTCTTCCCGGCCATTGCTTTTTTGGGTGGATTCTTCTGGGATTCCGTGACCCTTGGGCAGATGGTCGAGAACAGTGACCTCATCTTCTTGCTTGCGTATTATTCGGGTGCGCTCATCCTCGTGATTCTCCTGTCGGCGCACATGGAACACCCCGAAGGCTGGACCAAGGATCGTATTATGGCGGCCCGAGCTGCAGCCCCCCGCCCGCAAGCGAAAGCCCCCGCTCCGGCTGTCCAGGCAAAGGCGGCTCCCCAAGTAAAGCCAACTCCGGCACCCGCACCTGCGCCCACTTCTAAGGCTCGTGCGGCCCAATCTGCTATAGCAGCCCGTTTGAATCCCTTTGCGAAAAAAGTGACAAAGAAGGTTACGGATGCGGCCTCCGAAAAATTGAAAACGGCTTCTAGCCAGGCAAAGAATGTTGCACAGAAAATTGCGAATGACGTTGGCTACGAATCTACGGCGATTCCCGAAAATGCCATTGTCGTGGAACATCGCTTTTTGGACCGTGAATGGAGTGAAACTTGGAAAAATCGCTTCAGTTGGGCGGTGCAATTCTGCTTCGGTAGCTTGTTCAGTGCGCTTGTGGTATGCTATTTCAAGAGTAGCGGATCCATCGCTTCGCTTATCTTGGTGATTTTGCTTGCCGTCCTCCTTGTGGGTAATGAATTTTTGCAGAAGAAGTACGAAAGTTTCGGAGTGAGCCTTGCGTTCCTTTGCTTGCTCGGCACCATGTTCCTGAATTTCACCATTCCTTACCTTGTCCATAGAATCGGGCTTATTCTGTTCGTGTTCAGCACGCTCCTTTCGCTAGGGATATGCGTGTTTATCCAGAAGGTATCCCGCCGCAGCAAGAAGGTGCTGATTGCGCCTATTGCCATCAGTGCCGCATTGATTACGGCTTACGTGATGAACTGGGTTCCTCCGGTGCCGCTTGTGCTTAAGCAACAGGTGGCCTGCATCAACTTTGACAAGACGGACTACAGCTGCGATGTCGATGCACCGAGTTTCTTGCAGAAAATCGGTCTGAAGTCGTCGTCGGTGCACCGCGATGCCGACATGCCGCTTTACTACTTGAGTTCTGTGTACGCCCCGGCCGATTTGAAGGCCGAAATCGAGTACCGCTGGTATTACAAGGGACCGAACGACGCGACATACAAGCTGACGGACAGGGTGTCTTCGGGCCGTATGCGTATCAACGGCGGTCGCGAGATGGGCTACCGCAGCTACAGCAAAAAGACGAACGCCCCGGCAGGCAAGTACCGCGTGGAAACGGCGTTCAAGGATGGTGCCGTTATTGGTGCGCTCGCCTTTGAAGTCGAAGAAGGTGCTCGCGATTCTTCGGGTTATGTCCGTGCCCATTTGGAGTAATTAAACGGCTCCGGGACGATAGGTTTATGCAGTACGAGAAAGCCCCATCGGATATGTTCTTCGAAAGCGAAATTCGCCCTGAACAGGACGGACGCTTTTTGCTGGATTCCCTGTGCGAGCGCTTTACCTATCACAGTCGCGAAGACTGGTTTGATCGCCTGACTCGTGGTCTTGTGACGTTAAACGGCGAGGTCGCCACGGTAGAGTCCATCGCGCATCGCGGTGACAAAGTGGTCTACCACGTGGAGAACTACTCCGAGCCTGAGGTCCCGACTAACTTCACGACGGTTTTCGAGGATGACGAGTTTTTGCTGGTGGCAAAACCGGCGGGTGTCCCAGTTCACCATACGGGCCGTATTTTCTACAACACCTTTGCTGCAATTATCCGCAGAGCCTTTGACTGCGAGTCGGCGACCCCGATGCACCGGCTCGACCGTGATACCGGCGGGCTCATGCTCTTTGCGAAGGACGCCTCGACGGCTTCCCGTTTCCAGAAGAACCTGGACCGGATTCTGTTGCGCAAGTTCTACCTAGCTGTCGTGCCTGCGGGCTTCCCCGACGGGCCTGTTCCTGAAGAGCATTTTTTTGCGAAACTCGGTCGGCGCGTTTCTGTGGACAAGGATGGCGTCGTGGATTGCGAGATGCCGTTGCGCGAGGACCCTGCCGACCCGATCCGGCTGCGCATGCACCATTTTTATGACGGCAAGCCCTGCCATACGCGCTTTCGCAAGCTATTCTCGGTAGAACACCCGGACTTGGGAATGCTCGACGTGGTCGAGGCTGAACTTTTGACCGGGCGCAAACACCAGATTCGGGCGCATCTTCTCGAACTGGGTTTCCCCATCGTGGGCGACCGCCTTTATAGCCATGGGGGAGTCTATTACGACAAGATGACCCGCGGAGAGCTGAGTGAAGAAGACTACCGGGTTTTGGGGGCGCATCACCAGATGCTTTTTGCATATAAAGTGCAGATTTTGCTCCCATATTGGGAAGAACCCAGGGAATTTGAAAATCACGACTTCCCGCCGGACATGGCGAAATTATTGAGTAAAATGTTGGGCTGATGGCGATGGGTCTCAAGCCTCCATTTTGACTTTTTTGGCCGTTTTTCCCGAAATTTTGCCCTTTAAAAGGTAAAATTATAGTTACTTGTGGCTGTGCACCTTGACAACTTGGTTGCATTTTTTGCGTTTCTTCGCCATTTTTTGCGTTTTTATCCGAAAAGCGGAAATTCTTTTTTGATTCATCCGTTTTTTTGCGAAAAAAACTTTGTCTTTTTGTTTTTTTTGCTTGTATATTCTTTTTGGCTTTTTTCGGGAAAACGTTTTTTCCCGTGCCTGAAAAAGAATATTGGAGATTTATATGGCAGAAGACTTGCAATACCTTATGGAACGCATCCAGAAAGATGCTGTCGATAAAGCGGAAACCGAGGCTGCGGCAATCATTGCCCGCGCCAAGGACAAAGCGGCAGAAATCGTGAAGGCG
>JAEERM010000019.1 GCA_016285835.1 Fibrobacter sp. | reverse complement strand
GCGTACCTGTTTTCAAGAGTACTGACCTTGCGCAGTGGCGCACGGTGGGATACGCCTACCAGACCCTCATCAACAACAACAATATGAACCTCAACGGCCAGGACGCCTACGGCAAGGGCTCCTGGGCTTCGAGCATCCGCTACCGTGACGGCTTTTTCTATGTATTAACACCGTCATACACCAGCAATAAGACGCACCTCTACAAAACGGCAGATGTGGAAAATGGCCCCTGGACCGAGGTGCAGTTGCCCTTCTACCATGATCCGTCCCTGTTCTTCGACGATGACGGTACAGCATGGGTGTTTTACGGCAGCGGAGACCAGATCAGCTACGTGCAGCTCAATGACGACGCGAGCGGTGTCAAGCAGGGCGGCAAGAGCGGAAAGCTCGGTGGCGTGAGCATCAACCAGGTGACGGGTTCCAGCAACTATTACGTACAGCAAGAAGGCTCGCACATGGAAAAGATTAACGGGGAATACTATTTGTTTACGATTTCATGGCCCGCCGGTTCGTGCCGTACGGAAGTTGTCTATCGTTCCAAGAGCCTCCTGGATGGTTTTTCCGGTCGCATTTTCTTGCAAGATAACGGAGTTGCCCAGGGTGGCATTTTTGACACTCCGGATGGCAAGTGGTATGCGCTTTTGTTCCGCGATTCTGGCCCCGTGGGCCGCATGTCGCACCTTGTTCCGATGGTCTGGAAGGATGGCTGGCCAGAACCCGAAGGTGGCACCAAGAAGGCCCCGGCGACGCTTGAATTGCCCGCATCCCCGTTGCCGGGCTATGGCATGGTCACAAGTGACGATTTCGATTCCGACGTGCTTCCGCTCGAATGGCAATGGAACCACAATCCCGACGACAAGAACTGGAGCTTGACGGCGAATCCCGGACATTTCCGCATTACCACGAGCCGCACCGATTCTAGGATTGTGACGGCGAAGAACATGCTTACCCAGCGCACGTTTGGCCCCAAGTGCTCTGGCAGGACGCTCGTGGATGGCTCGGGCATGAAGGACGGCGATATTGCGGGCCTCGTCGCCTTGCAGGATGACAAGGGTTTTGTCGCGCTAGCCAAGAGTGGCGATAGCTACAAGGTCGTGATGTACAGCGGTGGCGAAAATGGCGAAAGCCAAAAGGCGAGTGAACCGCTCTCCGATTCCAAGGTTTATCTGCGTGTCGATTTCGACTTGCCGATTGACCGCGGTACGGCCTCGTTCTACTATAGTACCGATGGTACGGAATGGAAAAAGATTGGCGACAACGTAAGCCTCAGTTATTCGCTCCACATGTTCGTGGGCTACCGCTTCGGTCTGTTCAATTATGCGACCAAGACGGCGGGCGGCCATGCCGACTTTGACTGGTTCAAGATTGGTACCGACTACAAGGACGAAATCTACCTGGATGCCATCGAGCAGGATACTACCCCTCCGGCTCCGTACAAGGGCGTCCGCGCTGCGATTCCGGGCAAGATCGAAGCCGAGAACTATGACGAGGGCAAGGCGAACCGCGCCTACCGCGATAGTGACAGCAAAAATGAGGGTGGCGTGTACCGCGAAGATGGCGTGGACATTGTGCAGCTGGATTCTGCCGATGCTTCCAAGGGCTATGCGATCGGCTATACGGCCGATGGCGAATGGCTCAAGTATTCTGTCGACGTGAAGACGGCAGGGGATTATACCGTCTATGTGAGCATGGCGACTAACGCCGACGATGTGGGTGTCCAGCTGTTCATCGACGATGTGGCGGTTACGGATACGCTTGTTGCAACCAAAGGCGAAGACTGGTCCACCTACGCGAGCGTATCGGCGAACATTGCCGGGTTGACGGCGGGCGAGCATGTGCTCAAGATGGTGATTGTCGGTAACTACGTAAACATCGACTACCTGAATTTTGTCAGCGGCAAGGATGCTCTAGAAGTCGATTCGACGACGGATATACGCAAGGCTCTTCGTATGGAAATAGCGGGTCCGCGTACTTATGGAATTTATGATTTGGGAGGCCGTTTCGTAGGCAAGGTCATCATGGATCGTCCCTCTGCGGCGACGGCTCTTCGGGCGAAAGGTTTCAGGCCTGCGGTCTATATTGCCCGCGAGGTTCGGGGCCGCGAAACGTTCATGGTCAATATCGCGAAATAGAAAGCGTTTTTGCCAAAAAATGCGCTATTCCATTGCCCCAAAAACCCACGATGTCATTGACAAAATGGCAATGGCGCATGGACTATTTATCCATAGATTTTAAGCCTCGGAAAAGGCTCTATGGATGGTGTCGGGATAGATTATAGATAGTATGGAATTAACCAAAACAAGGATGTGGATATGCTTAGCTTTAAATCTATAATTACCTCAGCCGTGCTTCTTGCATCAGCGTATTCGTTCGCTGGTCCCGGGCTGGCTGATGGAGCCGCCAAGTTTGTCGGTAACATTACGACACGTGGCCAGGTGCGTTCCGACTTTGGAACCTACTGGAACCAGATTACCGCCGAAAACGAATGTAAGTGGCAGTCTATCGAAGGCACTCGTGGCAATCGCAACTTCAGTGGCTGTAAGGCTGCCTATAACTGGGCCAAGCAGAATGGTGGCCACTTCAAGTTCCACGCTCTCGTGTGGGGCTCGCAGTACCCGAATTGGCTGGGCAACCTCAGCGCCGACGACACCAAAAAGGCTATTACGGACTGGTTTGACGCTGTCAAGAAGGAATTCCCCGACCTCGAAATGATTGACGTGGTGAACGAAGCCATCCGTACCGGAAACAACCAGTACCACTCCGGCTATCCCAACACCAAGATTATCCAGGCTCTCGGTGGCGACAACAACGGTGACTATACCTTCGTGACCACGGCATTCAAGATGGCTCGTGAACGTTGGCCGGATGCAATCCTTATTTACAATGATTACAATACCGTTCAGTGGCAAAAGAACGAAGGTATTCAACTTATCCAGACCATCAAGAAAAATGGCGCTCCTGTCGATGCCTATGGCCTCCAGGCCCACGACATGATGACCCAGGGCGGCGGCGCCGGTGGTACCGGTGGTGGCGGCGGATGCTTGAGCCTCAATACCTTGAAGAGCGTCCTTGATGAAATCTGGCAGAAAACGCAAACGCCGATGTTCATTTCCGAATACGATATCGGTACGGATAATGACCAGACCCAGAAGCAGTGCTATCAGGAACAGATTTCCTTGTTCATGGAAAATGAGCATATTGCCGGTATCACTATTTGGGGTTATATCTATGGAGCAACGTGGACTACGAACGGAAACTCCGGTATCATCAAGGATGGAAAAGACCGTCCGGCCATGACATGGCTCAAGGATTACCTCTCCAAGAACAAGGGTGTAAATACCACGGGGCTCGTGGGTGGCGAACCTGTTGAGCCGGAACCGCAACTTCCGTTCAAGGGTGCCGCCTTCGCTATTCCGGGCAAGATCGAGGCCGAAGACTTCGACGTTCCGGGCAAGGGCAAGAACGATGACGGTACGAGCAACGAATCCTACGCGGATTCCGATACCGAGAACCACGGTGATTCCGACTACCGTAGCGATACCGGTGTCGACCTCTACAAGAAGGCGACTGGCGTCGTGGTGGGCTTCAACAGCGAAGGCGACTGGCTCGAATACACGATCAACGTGGCCGAAGCCGGCGAATACACCTTCTTTGCTGCCGTTGCTGCCGCGGGTTCTACCTCCAGCTTCCAGATGTCTCTTGACGGCAATCCCCTTACTGAAAAAATCAGTGTTCCTGCCGCCTCGTCTGGCGAAGAGAATTATGACGACTACAACAAGGTCTCTGCCAACGTGACGCTCCCGGCGGGCAAGCATGTCCTCCGCATGGACGTGACGGGCTCCTGGTTCGACGTGGACTACTTCACCTTTGTGAAGGGTGCCAATGCGACCGACCCGGAACCGATTGCAACCAATCCTACCAATCCTACCGACCCTGGCGACCCGCTGGCTATCGTGGCTGACCCCAAGTTGGACGAAAGCAATACTTTGCAGCATTACTACGTGTTCGATATGCAGGGTATGCGCATGGGCATCATTAGCGGATACGGTTTCAAGGCAACCGCGGAATTGCTCAAGTCTTCTAGCGATATCAAGACTTCGGGCGTGTATTTCTTGCGTAACCGTGTGACGGGCAAGATGCAGGCCGTGCGAGTGGTCCGCTAATGACCGCTAATAGCGAGTAGATTCTCTCATAAAACCAAATCCTAATCCATACACTATCGGTCTCGGTTTCTCCAACGCCGGGGCCGATTTTTTATGCTTTCAGGAGGGTACGGATATTCTCGATGACGTTGCTGTACAGGTTCAGTACAGTGCTGAACAACGTCACCGACGATTCAGTGAACGCCCCGGGGCGGAGGTCTTCGGTCAATGCGCTGCTTGCTTCGTAGAGCTTCTGGAATCCGAGATTGGCGGCCACCCCTTTGAGCGTGTGCGCTGCACGGAACGCCTTCTCGACGTCTTTTTCCCCGAAAGCCTTTTCGAGGTCGTTGAAACTCGGATCTTGCAAGAACAGCCCGAGGTACTTGGTGATGCGTTCTTCCTTGTGGAGGCGGTTCAAGACATCTTTCAGGGATTCGTCAACGCTGGCGTAGAATTCTTGTAGGGTCATGGGATACCTCTTGGTTTGAACGCCCTAGGCCTCTATGAAAAATTGGGCCAAGTAATCGGAAAGTTTTTGTGGGTCGACCGGTTTGGCGACATGTCCGTTCATACCGACCTGGAAGGCCTTTTGCCGGTCTTCTTCAAAGGCGTTTGCTGTCATGGCGACAATCGGGACCTGAGAATAGCCGGAATTACCCAGTTTGCGAATTTCACAGGCGGCTTCGTAGCCGTCCATCACGGGCATCTGGATGTCCATCAGCACGAGGTCATAGAGGCCTGGCCTGTTGCTCTTGATCCTTTGGAGCGCATCGGCGCCGTTTTCGGCTTCGTCCACGATGAACCCGAGTTCTTTCAGGTGGTCTAGCGCAATTTCGCGGTTCAGTTCGTTGTCCTCGACGAGCAGGACCCTTTTCCCTTCGAACAAGCCGCTCTGGATTTCCTTGGGTTTGGCGTTGCTGTCCTTCTTGTAGGTGTAGAACTTTTCCTGGATATTGAAGGTGAGGTGGCAGGTCACGGTCGTGCCCTTGCCCTGCTCGCTTTCGATTTCCATTGTTCCGCCCATCATCTCGACGAGGTTCTTGGTGATAGAAAGCCCGAGCCCGGTCCCGTTCACCCCGCTTGCGGTGGAGCTTTGTTCACGGGAGAAGGCGTCGAAAACATGCGCCAGGAATTCCTTGCTCATGCCGATGCCGTTGTCTTCGATGATGAAGTCGAAGCAGGCGAGGCCCTGGAAACTCGGGGTCTGCCTTACGGTGAACAAAATCCGGCTGTTGTGCGGGGAATACTTGATGGCGTTGCTCAAGATGTTCAGGAGGACGCGCTCCAGGTGCATGGCGTCGGCGTAGACGTTTTCGTTCTGGATGTTTTTCAGCGAAAGTTCCAAAGTGGTTTCGCTCTTGGCCGCAGATTCCTGCATGATGGAGGTGAACTTGGTGATGAACTCCGGCAGGTTGATTGGGTCGTTCTTCAGGTTGATTTTGCCGCTTTCGATATGCGCCATGTCGAGCACGTCGTTGATGAGGCTCAGCAGGTGATCCCCGGCGAGGGCGACCTTTTCGAGATAATCGATGGCTTGGACTTTGTTGTCGATGTACTTGCGGGCTAAGGAGGCAAACCCGAGGATGGCGTTCATCGGGGTGCGGATATCGTGGCTCATGTTGAACAGGAAACGGCTCTTCGCGGCGTTCGCTGCCTCGGCCTTGGCGGTTGCTTCTTGCAGTTCCGTTTTCTGGCGGTTCTGCTGTTCGCGTAATTCAAGTTCGGCTTTCCGTTCCTCGTCCACATTGCTTAAGCCTAGGATGACGCAGTTCCCGGTGTGGCTGTCCTTGTCGCGGGTGAGCTTTGCGCGGTAGAACTGCTCGTTTCCGTCGATGTTCGCCTTGAACTCGATAAAGAGGGCTGGCTCGCGTTCGAGGTAATTGAGGATGTAGTCCCTCTGCAGGCGTGCGTATACCTTCATGCGGTCGCTCTTGGTCACGAGACCGTCCACCAGGTTTTCCATCTGCTTGCTGTAGGGGGGCTGGGTCTCGAACTTCTTGAGGCAGTCCTCCATCCGCTTGCTGGTGCGGTAGCAGAAGTAGGTGTCGCGGTCCAGGTCGACGTAGAAGATGCTTTCGAAGTCGCTGGTGATGCCGTTCAGCATGGCATCCATCTGGGCTATCCGGGTATGCTTGCGTTCGCGTTCGGACACATCCTTCACTACACAGAGAGTGTAGATGTCGCCGTCATCGCCCTTCATCAGGTAGAACTTCTGTTCGAGGCAGATGGGGGTGGTCCCTTCGGCGGGGACGGTCCAGTAACTGGCTTGGGTGGTCAGTACGTTCTTATTGAACTTTTCGATGAGCTTTTCTCGGCTTGCCGTTTCCAGGAACTCCCTGGACTTGGTGAGCACGTTTTCTTTTGCCCAAAGGTTGAGCAGCTCCGTGTAGTGGACTTCTCCGTGAGGCCTCCCTTTCCGCATCGGGATCGGGCGGCCCCTGACAAATCTATAGAAATCGCCTATTACGACATCCTTGGTCAGGTTGCATTCGAAATAGCCATAAGCTTTGTAGGTCAGTGCGTCGAATAGATTTTGCTCAATTTTAATCATAATAAAGGAATATACACTATTAATAAGAAAAATAGAATGGAAAAAAAAGAATGGCATGCCCCTCCGTGAAAAACATCACGAAAATAGGCACGAACAGGAAATCTATGAGCAGAAATGAGCGTCGGCCAGGGAAGGGGAGGGTTATATATTGCTAAATTTCGGCTATAATGCCGAAACCTGCGAATTATTTCCCGGCCATCGACGGACTGCGCCTGCTGGCGAGCCTCAATATCGTGATGCTCCACCTGGGCAGTTCCAATGCCCTTGCCTACATGGCCGACTGCACGTGGCTCATGCCCATTTTCAATGCCCCCGCCTTTGCCGCAGGCATTTTCTATGTGCTGGCGGGTTTCCTTTTCGCAAGCAAGTTCAGCGACCCCGAGCGCCGGATTCCGGTCATCCCGTTCATGTTCAGCCGTATAGCCAAGCTGTACCGCCTGCATTTCTTCATGACTCTTTTGATGTTTGTCGTGCTGGTATTCAAGTTGAGCGGGTACACGCACTTGCCCTCTTTTGGCGAGCTGGGAGATTGCGCATCGAAGGGCCTTGCCGCCATGACCCACCCTTGGCGCAGCTTGCTCATGCACATTTCGCTCACGTGGTCCATCGTCCCCGATTTGGGCATGAAGTTGAACGAACCTTCGTGGTCGTTGACGAGTTTCTTTGTCTGCTATGCCATCACGCCGTGGTTCAGCCGCTGGCTGTTCCGGCAGAATAACCGTACGCTCTGGGTGCTTTTCGGTGCGGTCTTTATCCCGGGGATTGTATGGGCTGTGATCTTTGGTTTGACCGATAACCTCTGGTTCGATGGCTATGCCGCCAAGTACAGGTTCTTCCACATGTTCGCCCCGGTCCGCATTTTCGAGTACTTGTTCGGCATGGTGATTTACCGCCTCTACAACGAGGGGTTCTTTGACTTCCTCAAGCGCGACTACGTGAGCGGCGTGGCGCAGGTGCTTTTGCTTGCGGCCCTTTACGGGAGCTTGTTCTTGTTGAACCCGAACTTGAACGCCGGTTTCAATTACGCTTTCCACCACAGCCTCCCGGTGTTCATTTACGGGCTTCTTGTGCTTTCGCTGTTGAGCGGCAAGGGATTTCTTGCATTGTTCTTCTGCATCCCGCTTGTTCGTAAAATCGGCCGTGCATCTTTTTACCCGTACTTGATTCACCTGCCGATTATCACGATTGCTTGGGGAATCTGCAACTTGAACCGCCCAAAAAATACGTTGCTCCTGCTGTTGTTCATATACACGGTGAGCACACTTTATATGGAATTCAAGGTGTGGCGTCGCAAGAAGGCGAAGGCCTCTAAATCGGCTTCTGAAACGGCTCGCTAGGCGCGTTCCAAATTTCTGTTGTAAAGTTTTGTAAACGTTCTCGTGGGGTATAGTGACGGAGTGCACAAACTTTGTGTAAAAAACCGTGTTTTTTTTCACTGTTCTCAATTGAAACCGATTTATTACACTTACAAATCTTTTAAAAATGCTATTTGATTTTATATTTTATAGTGTCTGCCTTTAAATTGGATTGGTGTTTGTGTATTTAGAGGTGGTGCTGGGAGTTATCCATTTTTTTCAGAAGGTAACAGAATGAAAAAAGTATTTACAGTTTTGACAACGGCGGTAGCCCTCGCTGCGGTATCCTCTATGGCCGCTCCGAAGTACCCCTTCCCCCAAAACATGAAGCATCCTCACGGCAACGTCATTGAGTATGCCGATGTCTCCATGATTAAGGATCACTATAACAAGTGGAAAAAGGCTTGGTACGATGCTAGTAAGGGCTATATTCTTGCTCCTGAAGGCACCTGCTCTACTGTATCCGAAGCAATCGCCTATGGTATGTTGATTGCCGTGTATATGGACGACGGCACCAATGGCGCCAAGGAAATGTTCGACAAGATTTATGGGACCTGGAAGTCCAATGGCGGTAACGGTGCTGGTATGAACTGGCGTGTTGGCTGCGATGGCGGTACTGGTTCTGCATCCGACGCTGACTTCGACGCTGCCCTCGCCCTTATCATGGCTTCCAAGCAGTGGGACAACGCTTCCTACCTGGACGACGCCAAGAAGATTATCGGTTGGATGTCCACCAACGATATCAATGGCACCAAGATTAAGCCGGGTAGCCAGTGGAATGACGCTTTCAACCCGAGCTATGCCACCTTGGCCAACTTCCGCGTTTTCGCTGCGGTGGGTGGCTCTGGCGACTGGAATGGTGTTGCTACTTGGGGTGCAAGCGAAATCAAGGCTTGCCAGAACCAGTCCACGGGTCTCGTTCCGGACTGGTGTACTTGGGACGGCCACCAGCCGACAAAGACTTCTGCTTCCGTGCAGCAGTCCGAAGCGGCCGGTTTCTTTGACGATGCTGCCCGTACTCCGTGGCGCACCGCTTGGGACTATTATTGGTTCGGTACCGCGTCCTCCAAGACTTTCAATGCAACCATTACCAAGTGGCTCTATGACAAAGCGAAAGTTGCAAGTGAAATCAATTCTGGCTACTATATAGATGGTAGGGCTGAAACGTCCAAGAAGCGTAGCTTCGCCTCTTCTACCTTCTCCGGTGGTCTCGGCTTTGCTGCCGCTAGCGATGAAACTGAAATTGGTCAGAAGTACCTCGGAACGGTTTACAGCTATCTCGCCTCCAAGACGGCTTGCGCTACTGCAGAAGGATGCGGTGAAGGTACCAATACGGGTGAAAAATACTACCCGTCTACTTTGAACCTCCTCTACCTCCTCCTCATGACCGGTAACATGCCCAACTTCTACGACATGACTGGCTTTACCGCTTTCACTCCGGATCCGAGCAAGGCTCCGTCGCTGAGCGAAGTCAATGGTAAGCAGATGGAAATGAAGGACACCACCGTGGGTGTTTCTGGTTTCTGGCACTGGGGCGCCTACCACGACAAGTATGGTATTGGCACCGAAATGAAACCGGACTCCGGTACGTCTCCGCTGGTTCTCCGTGGTGGTAAGATTTATGCCGAAGCTTCTATGAAGATTGGTCCTGAACCGGAATGGTCGCAGGAAGCTGCTGACGCCGGTACGCTCAAGTACCCGTCTGCCGGTATCGCCATGTCCTTCCTCCCCGACAGCAAGCAGGGTGTTGACCTCCAGGCTCTCCATGTAGCGAAACTCCGCATCGACATCAAGGCTTCTGGTCCTATCCGCATGGCTGTTCTCAATGGTCAATCTGTGGAAGCCGGTTCTGAACCGGGTATCTATGTCGAAAATACTTCTGATTACACGGTGCTTGAATACGATTTGACTCCGGAAGACTACGGCTTTAAGGGATTTACTGAAGATGGTAACATGGGTGGTCTTCTTAAATGGGTTAACAAGACCACGGCTCCGGAAGGTAGGGACATCATCAAGGATGTCAGGGGCCTCAAGTTCGAAATCAAGCAGTCGGAAGGCGGTTTTGGTGACGTTTCCATCAAGACTATCGAATTCCTCGATGAGAGCGGCAATGTGATTGATCCGGTCTTGATTACCAAGATGCCGGGTGTCCGTGGCGAAATCGCTGAAGAACCGCCGACTTCTTCTGATTCTCCGGCTGGTTCCAGCTCGTCTGGTATTACCGACCCGAATTCGTCTAGCGGTATCACGTCCGGTTCTTCGGGCGAAGCTCTCCCGGCGGTCTTTGCTCCGGCAAGGTTCAATGCCTCCGTCAACGGCCTCCAGATCCAGATCAGCAACGCTGCTGTTGGCTCTAACTTCGCCGTGTTCTCCATGCAGGGCAAGGTCATCCAGACTGGCATGATCAAGAACGGCAGCCAGCTTGTTACGGTCAAGAACAAGGGTGCCTACGTGATTCGCGTCGGCAACGAAGTTCGCTCCGTCATCGTGAAGTAATCCAAAAAGGATTTTTAGAAAAGGTCGTGGGTCCGCCCGCGGCCTTTTTTGTATATTCTACTCTGTTTCGGGGGAATCCCCTTGATAATGGAATTGGAATCGAAATGGATATCGGTGCACTGCATTTTCAGAATCCCGAAGCCTTCTGGCTGCTCGTTTTTGTCCCTGTCCTTGTCGCGCTTTATGTTTACCGCAACCGGCGCCGCAAGAGTACCATCAAGTTTCCGGCACTTTCTATCGCACGTAGGGCTGTTCCCAGCCGTCGTGTTCGCTTGAGGCATATTGTCCCGGCACTACGCCTTTTTGCCCTCTGCTGCTTTGTTATAGCGCTTGCACGCCCGCAGAACGCGATGGAGGTGGAATACACCTCTACCGACGGTGTCGATATCATGCTGGCTCTGGACGTGTCGGGCTCCATGGGCACGCTTGACATGCTGACCCGTGCCGAACAGGCGAAACTCGGGGTGATGAACGCCGAACGCCTGCTCAAGAGCGGGGATTACTGGAAGTATAGCCGCCTAGGTTATGCCAAGGAGGTTATTGCGGACTTTATCCAGAAGCGCCATAGCGACCGTATCGGCCTTTCCGTATTTGCAGGGCGCTCTTTTACCCAGTGCCCTCTGACATTGGATTACGGCTCCCTGCTCGAGATTCTTTCGGCGGTGAACGACTCTACGGCCACGGGCAATGGAACGGCGATTGGTGACGGCCTCATGAACTCGCTCGCCCGTATAAAGAAATCTACCGCGAAGTCCCGCGTTGTCGTGCTTTTGACGGACGGTAAGGACAATGCGAGCCTTGTCTCTCCACTGCATGCGGCCGATGTGGCCAAGGCGCTCGGAGTGAAGGTTTACACGGTTGGCGTGGGCAAGAAGAAGGGCAAAATTCTCGGGTTCCAGCAGAACCCTTGGACGGGCGAAATTTCGTGGGCAGAACGTGAAATCACCCCCGAAGAAGGCATTGACGAGGATATGCTCCGGGGAATCGCGCAGAAGACGGGAGGCCGCTTCTATCGCGCCGAAAATCGCGAAGAACTTGAGAATATCTATTCCGAGATCGACGAACTCGAAAAGACGGAAATAGAGACTGTCGCCTATGCCCGGTACTCGGAAAAGTTCTACCCGTGGCTTTTGGTTGGTGCTCTGCTTATCTTGCTCGAGCTCTTGCTTGCCAATACCCGGTTTGTCAGGATTCCTTAAACCAAGCGATTCTAGGGCTCGAATTTGCCCTTCGTGTATAGTGAAGTCGTCGGCTTGAAGCAGTTGTTCTTAGTGTCGTCCAGTAACTCGATGACGTTGTTCACTCCTGGCTTGCCGAACTCGGAATAGTTGATGCTAAATGTGAGCGGCCAGGGGGCAAGGCTTTGCAGCTTGGTTGTGGTGCTTGTGGAAATGAGCATGTTGCAGAAAGCTTCCACATCGTTCCAGGTCTTTTTTTCAAGAACAATAGCGAACGAATGTTTTTGGTAGTGGGCCAGGAACATGTTGTCGCTTGTCATGCGTGCTCTCAGGAAGTCGGCGAAAGCCACGACGATTTCTTCTACCTTCCTTTTGCCGAATTTCCGGCGGATATGTCGCATGTTGTCGAGCGTAATCGTTAAAAGGAAAAGTCGCTGTTCCGATGTCAGGTCTGCCGTCTTGTCGCGTAGGAAACTGTTCAGCCTACGTTCGTTGTTGAGACCGGTCAGGTGATCCATCGTGATGAGCATGCTCTGCTGGGAAATGTGAATGTGCAGGAGAACCAAAATCACGACTGGCGTTACAATGGGTATTTCGTGCTTTTGTATGATTATTTGGACAATGATGGCCACCACAGGGATGAGCATGATCCAGCAAAGGTACTGCTGTTGTCTCCAACCCGTCTTTGTGTTGTTTTTGTGGGCCGACCGGAAGGAAATAAAGCTCGCCATCGCTATGTAGAAAATGCTGATGGAATTGGTGATTGTCCAAAGCTCGGGGATGTTGAATTCGCCCCTATGGCCGGGCTGGAGCTGGTAAAGCCGAGTTATGCAGTATAAGAGCCCCATGACGAGCGGGATGGTGATGGGGATAGAATATTTGCGGAAATGGTAAGCGCTTCCGTAAATCTTGTAATGGACGAACAGGTTCCAAAGATAGGGGATGAATTGAGATATAGCAGCATTGATTACGACAAGAAAGTATTTGATGTCCGGGCTCGAAAGCCTTTCGGGGAACTGGAGCTTTCCGACGATATCCAGAATAGTTTCTGCGAGCATCAGGATGAGGATTTTTTTGAACGTGCGTTCTTCGGGAAATTGCAACAGCGAAATACGGTACTGCAGCAAAACCAGCAACAGGATTGCTGTGCAACAGATTCCGATTTCTATGAGCGCAACGTTGTGCATTTAAATTCCGAACCCCTAAGAAAATCATCGCAGAAACGAGATAGCAATATTATAAGAAAAAAGAACGGAAGTGGAGGGCGGATAAATGCAAAATATATGCAAAAAAATTTTTTTCGAATCGAGATGTAAACGCTATATCTACAATATATTCACAAAGAGGTAAATTGAAGGATGAAAACCTATTTCAGAACGAAAAAATTTCTAGCGATGGGCGTATAACGCAGTTTTTTGTATATTCAGGGTGTTTTTGGAGATGGCCCGTAACGGGCTCTCCATAGGAGACTTGAATGCGATTTGCCGAACCTGATTTTCTGTGGTGCCTGTTTACGTTGCCGTTGTTTGCTTTGCTGTTCGTCTACGCGTATCACCGTCGCAAGAAACTTGCCGCGCGCTTTGTTTCGCTCTCCATGCTCCCCAAGCTTTCTACTTCGGTGTCTCCGTGGCGCCGCTTGACCAAAATCCTGTTGCTTTTGCTTGCGCTTGCGTTCTTGTTCGTTGCGCTTGCCCGCCCGCAGTGGGGCCATAAGATGGAGCATATTGAGCGCCGGGGGCTCGATCTCGTACTTTTGCAGGATATTTCCCTTTCCATGTTGGCGGAGGATATCAAGCCGAACCGTCTTGTTCGTTCTCGCCACGAAATTGCGGCCTTTTTGGAATCGCTTTCGGGCGACCGCGTGGGGCTAGTCGCGTTCAGTGGCGAGGCGCAGGTAATGGTGCCGCTCACACTCGATTACGGTACTGTGCAGATGATGTTGCAGGAACTGAATCCGGGTTGGCTGATGCCGGGGACGAACCTCGAGGCCGCTATCCGCAAGGGAATGTTGCTGTTCAAGAATTCCGGCGGTGCCGGGAAGTATTCCGTGATGATTTTGATGAGCGACGGTGAAGAACTCGAAGCCGAAGCCGTGAACGCCGCGAAGGAAGCCGCTGAACTCGGTATCAGGATTTATACGGTGGGTATAGGCTCCCGCGAAGGCGTGCCCATACCGGTAAAGACCAAGAACGGCGAGGTCGCCTACAAGAAGGATGTGCAGGGCAATATTGTCACCACGCGCCTCGAAGAAGGAACCTTGCAAGAAATTGCCAACGTGACGGGTGGACTGTATTTCTATGCGAACCCGAGCGAGTTCCAGTTGCAAAAGGTGCTGACAGAAATCGCGTCGCTCGAGAAGAAGGAGCAGGCGACGGATCGCCTGGAAAACTACCAGGACCGCTACCAGATATTCCTGGGCCTTGCGGCACTCCTGTTCCTTGTCGAGGCTCTTGTTTCCGAACGTGGCCGCCGTCGCCGCCAGCTTGCTGGCCGCTTCAGCTAATTTGACCGAAGGAATAAAAGAAGACCCAGTGCTGGCGGGCACTGGGCTCCTTGGGAAGATAGATAAAAGCCTCCCGGGTGGGTTTGACTCTTGAGAGTCGGGCGGCCCGAGCGAACTCGGCAACCGATGATATATCCACCAGGAAGGCTCATTAATGAATATATGTTGTTTTTTGAGGGGAGGTCGATAAAAATGTCAAATCGATACTCCAATTTGGATTGTATGGTTTTTGTTGCCTGTTCATTTGCTATTTTCTAGTCAAATGCGTAAGTTTGTATCGTTTTCTGCCATTACCGCACTGGCTTTGGTTGCGTGTTCCGGGGCTCCGGCTCCCGAGACATCGGCTGGGGAGGTGAGCCCGCGTGTTGCTGCACAGGATTCCGCTGTAGCGCCTGCTGCTCCTGCAACTCCAGCCGCTTCCGCTGTACCGGCTAGCTACAAGGATATCGCCTTCCCCGAGTTCCGCTATGTCGCCCCGTACCCGAAAGATTTCAGGGTGCAACTTTCCGACAGCATTACGGGTTACGTCGTGTCGGACCGGACACTCCCGCTTGTGAATTTTACCGTGTTCTTCGATGAACCGCACGAATCCCTCGCTCTCAAGGATGAGGCCGCGAGTTCCATGGTCGGTGCCATGTTCCGCCGTGGCGGTGCTGTAGGGCTTCCGGCTCATGCGCTGGATGACTCTCTTGAATTCGTGAGTGCGGGCATTTCTACTTCGACGGGAACATTTACGTCGTCGTTCGATATCGACTGCCTTTCGAAGGATTTCCCTGCAATGCTCGCTCTGGTGAAGAAGATTGTGAAGGAACCCGCATTCGACAAGGATCAACTCGAAATCGTGAAGGCGAACTTCGTGACCAGTTACGACCGCCGTTACGATACTCCGGGGAAGGTCTTGCAGGCGTTGCAGATGAAGGTGAACTACGCTCCTTCGCCCAGGCTCTGGGATGCAAACGCGCAGGAATACTCCAAGGTCTCTGTCGCCGACGTGAAGCGCCTTTCGAAGGGATTGTTCTCGTCCCGTCGCATCATCTTTGCGCTGTCGGGCGATGTGGACCGCGATTCTGCGGTGACCATGCTCAAGGAATTTTTCGCCGACCTCCCGACAGCTCCGGTTGCCGTGAAGGCTCCGCCGAAACCGCTCGAGTTCTTGCGCAAGCCGGGTGTTTACGTGGTGGACCGCGACATTACCCAAGCGAACATCGTGATGAACCAGCCGTTTGTGCGTAGGCCCCATCCCGATTATTATCCTGCCGCCGTTGCAAGCTTTATCCTTGGCGGGGGGAGTTTCTCGAGCCGTTTGATGAACCGTGTGCGCAGCGACGAAGGTCTTGCTTATAGCGTTTACAGCGCTGTCGGAAACGAGTACCGCGACACGGCGCTCACGACGATTGCCTTGCAGACTAAGGTGGAGTCTGTCGATTTCGCGGTTAAGCTCGTTTTTGAAGAAGTGGAGAAGCTGGCGAAGGATGGCCCGACTGCCGAAGAACTCGCCCAGGCGAAAAAGTCCCTGGTCGAGAGCCTGCCGAGTTTGTTCGATTCCCCGGAAGCGACTGCCGTCATTTTTGCGAAAGGCGAACTGTTGGGCAAGACCTACGACCACTATCTGGAATACGTGAAGGAAATCAACGCCGTGACCGCTGAACAGGTGAAGGCGATGATTGCCAAGTATTTCAGCCGCGACAAGATGACGATTTCCATTGTTGGCCCGGTGGCGAAGTTCGATGCGCTGAAACCCTTCACGGTCCTTTCTTTGGACAGTCTTGAGTTTAGGTAGCGGATGGCTTGTTCAACTGCAATAGGTCTGGTAAAGCGTTGCCTTTGTGCCCTTGCTTTGTTGCAGGTGGTGTGTTTTGCCGGTGCTCCGGCCGAACCGGCGAAGGATGCTTCTATCCACATGGCTCCTATTGCCGAGGCTCGCTTACGTGCGGCTATCAAGGCCCGTCTCGATAATGATGACGACTACCGGTCGCTTTGTTCTGGTGTCAAGATTTGCCTGGACATGGATTACCCGACATGCAAGGCCGAAGACCAGGTCCCATGGCCGAAGGTGAAGTACGATGCGGAGTTCTGCGCTCCGTATATCGAGATTACCAAGCGCGGATTCAAGGCGGATCCGGGTGTCCCGATGTCCATCGAAGTTTATGCCCGCCTTGGTCGCCAGTACCGTGTGATTTACGAGAACAAGGGAACGCTGCCTCTGGGTGCTGATGTCATCAGCTATTTGTTCGACAACATGCCCTTTACTGCGCAACTGATTAACGCCTATCTGGATTCCCATTACGAACTGCGCTACACGAGTTCGAACCGCAGGTTCTTCTCGGGGAGTAACGGCCGGAGCCTTTCCGGTGATTTTTATTGGGCCTTGCAAGATAGCGCGGGCTATAAGTTGGGCATGCGCAACCTGTTCTTTGGCTACGGGCATGCTAAAATCTTGAAGTGGTCTTTGCATGGGACTGCAATCGCTTACCTCGACATGGACGAGGTTAGCCGGAATGAACTTAAGTATAAATTAACGGCAATCGTGTTCCCGTCGAACTCGGTCCTCAATTCGATTATGCAGATGAAGGTGTTCAAGAGCGTCGTGGACCAGAAAATCGACTACATTGTCGACGACATCAAGAAGGCTTCGGGCTCCTACTTCTCCGGCAACAAGGAGCCGATGCTCAATAGCGCTGTGCTCAAGTCCGACGAGAATGTGCAGTACATTATCGATTTCGAGAATGTCGTGAACGGGGGCCATTGGCGCCTGGGTGATTTTGAGAAGCTCCAGAAGGAAAGGGCCGAGCGGGACAAGAACAGCGTCCCCATTATCATGAACGAAAAGTCGGCTCCGCTTTTCATCGAAAAAAAGAAAGGAAAATAGAGATGAGTGAATTGGAATCGTTGCTTGCCCGTGTAACGGAACGCCGTCGTGACTTGCTGACGGAAGTGGTCAATCGCCGTACAAGGCATTTCTGCATGGTTCTCGAGGACTTGTTCGACCCGCACAATATTTCGGCGGTCATCCGCACGGCAGAAGTGTTCGGGCTCCAGGACGTGCATATCATCGAAGAAGACAACGCCTACAGCGTGAACAAGTCTATCCTCAAGGGCAGTTACAAGTGGATGAGCCTCTACCTGTACAAGAAGCGCATGCTGTGCATGGAAAAGCTCCGCGCGAAGGGTTACAAGATTGCCGTCGCGAGCACGAATACCACAAACTCCGTGCTGGACCTTGACTTGAGCCAGCCTACTGCCTTCTATCTTGGGAGCGAGTTCCACGGGAACCACCCCGATACGCTTGCCCATGCCGATTACGAGTTCAAGCTGCCGCAGTACGGCATCACCGAGTCCATGAACGTTTCGGTTGCCGGTGGTGTGCTCATGACTTATCTTGACGTGTACATGCAGAGGGAAGGCCGTGAAAAGTTCGCCCTGCCTGCCGCCGAACGCGATCAGTTGCTTTTGGACTGGCTGGATCGCCACGTGAACGGTATCGAAAACAACAGCCCCATTGTCCGTGTAGATGGATAATGGCCCGTTTTATATGTGAAAAGGGCATTTTTGCACGTATGCAAATAAAATTTGAAATGGAATTACTAGATTAGGTACAGAAAATGAAGAAGAATTCTGTACTATACTTTTCTGTAGGCCTCGTCGTTCTCCTAGCCGTGGTTGTGCTGGTGTTCGGCATTTTCTTCTTGAACGAGAAGGACCCGCGGGAAAAATTCAATACGTTCCATTTGAAGTTTACGCAGGTGAGCACCCTTGTTTTGGATGACCCTGTCAAGATTAACGGCGTCAAGCTCGGCAAGGTCGAAAACATCGAACTCTCCGGCCACCGCGTCGTGGTGACTATCCGCCTGCGCGACGATGTAAGGATCCCGAAGGATTCCGAAATCCGCGTCCAGAATATCGGTATCATGGGCGAACGCCAGATTGGCATTATTCTCGGTGACGAGGAAAAGTATTTTGCTCCGGGCGATACGATTGACGGCCAGTTCGATGCCGGCATTGCCGAAGCGCTAGGCTTGGCTGGCGAAGTTTGCGACAGCACCAAGGTTTTGCTCGAATCGGTGAAGGCTGCGCTGAATGGCACAATCTCCAATCCGGAATTCCAGGACCGTTTCAAGACCTTGCTCGACAAGGCTGAAAATCTCGAGGACCGCCTGATGGGCCTCGTGCAGAACACGGATCCGCAACTTAAGAGGACTTTGGCTGGGCTTAACGAAGCAACGGGCAAGGTGAACCAACTGGTCGACGGCGTGAAGCAGCCTATCGACAGCCTCTTTGCCAATACGGACAAGGTGGTGGGCAATGCCAACAACCTCATCGGTGAGCTGGAAGGCGTCACCAAGCACCTGGACGAACTGGTTGGCCAGGTGCAGGCGAAGACGCAGGCTAAGGACAACACCGTTGGGCTCCTGTTGAACGATAAGACGCTGCACGACGAACTGGTCAAGACGGTTCGTTCTGCGGACAGCCTTTTCAGAATCATTCTTCAGGATGGTCTGGATATAAATGTGGACTTCTTCTGAGGAAAACGATGATTGTAAAAACATTGACGGTCACTAACAAGCTTGGCGTGCATGCCCGACCTGCGGGCATGATCGTGGATATCACGGGGCAAGCCAAGAGTGATGTTTCCATTGTTTTCGAAGGCTCGAAGGCAAATGCCAAGAGCATTTTGAATGTAATGATGCTTGCGATTCCTGCCGGCTCCGAAGTCAAGTTCGAAGTTGATGGCGAGGATGAAGAAACCATAGTTCAGCAATTGGAACAACTCTTTAATGACCACTTCAACGAAGAACCGTGTTGAGCTTGATCCGGCAGTGAAGGTCGGAGATACTGGGAAGGCCAAGACGAGAACCGTCCAGGTCGGTGTGCCTTCTTCGCCCGGCTTTGCCATGGGGAGAGTCTTCCCCGTAATTAATCGCGAAATTTCCGTTGTCGAAGAAACCCTGCCCGAAAGCAGGATTCCCACCGAGGAGCAACTGTTCCTGAAGGCTGTAAGCAAGACGGCCAAGGAAATCGCGCAAATCAAGGAAATATCTGAATCTCGTGCGGGCCTCAAAGACAGCATGATCTTTGCGACGCACCTGATGATTTTGCAGGACCCGCAACTGGTGAACGGGGTCCTCGAAAAAATTCGCGTCGGCCACAAGAATGCCCGCTGGGCAGTCCACGTTGTGCTGGGAGCCTTTATCGACAAGTTCGAGGCAATCGATTCTCCGGCTATGCGCGACAAAGCGACGGACCTGAGAGACCTATACAACCGCTTGATGGGGGCCATGGAGGATTCCGGACCGGTATTGGAGGACATTGCTGCCGAAGATGGTGTGGTCCTCGTGGCTCACGAAATTTTACCCAGCTTGCTCATGTCGATCAAGCCGGGGCAGGTCAGCGCGATTGTCATGGACACGGGCGGACGTACAAGCCATGTTGCCATTCTTGCCCGCTCATTGCAGATTCCTGCGGTGTTCGGCTTGCGCAACTTGGCGGGCCTCGTCAAACCCGACGACATGATTATTGTCGATGGTTCGGGTGGCAAGGTCATCGTAAACCCGAACGAAGACGATATCCGCCGGTTCCACGAACGCCAGGAAGTTTACGAACGCCAGCGCAGGGAACTGTACACCATGCGCCAGCTCGAGCCGATGACGCGCGATGGCAAGTACATTACGTTACATGCAAACATCGAATTGCCGACGGAATCCGATAAGGTCAAGGATTACGGGGCGACGGGGATTGGCCTGTTCCGTTCTGAATTTCTCTATTTCCGCAAGGATGTCCCTTCGGAAGAAGAGCAGGAGGATGCTTACCGCCTGATTCTTTCGAACATGGCGCCCAATCCGGTGACAATCAGAACCCTTGATGCTGGTGGCGATAAGCTTGTTCCCGGTGTGACTTCGCCGAACGAGGCGAACCCGTTCATGGGATGGCGCTCCATTCGCGTGTGTCTCGACAAGAAGGATATCTTCCGTGCGCAGTTGAAGGCAATGCTTCGCGCAAGTTCTGCGGGCAACTTGAGAATTTTGCTCCCGATGATTTCTAGCATGAGTGAGCTCCACCAGGCTAAGGAATGTATTGAAGAATGTCGCCAGGCGGTGATTGCAGAAGGCACGAAAATCGGTGACATCAAGGTCGGGGTGATGATTGAAGTTCCTGCGGCCGTGATGCTTGTGGAAAAACTCGCCAAGGAAGTCGACTTCTTTAGCCTCGGTACGAACGACCTGATTCAATTCACCTTGGCCGTGGACCGTACGAACGAACTTATAACGGATATGTTCCAGCCGCACCATCCGGCCGTGCTGAGCATGATTTATCAGACGGTTGTTGCCGCCCATAGGGAGGGGATTCCCGTTGCGGTGTGCGGCGAAATGAGTTCGGACCCGTTGAGCGTACTTTTGCTCGTAGGGCTTGGTGTGGATGAACTTTCGATGACGCCGTGGAGCGTCATGGCCACGAAGAAGATTATCCGCTCCATCAACTTTGAAGATGTCCGCGAGACGGCTTTGACTATCCTGCAGTTGGACGATGCCAAGGACGTGAACGAATACTTGTACAAGAAGTATGCGCAGACGATTACGGATTTGGGTATTTCCAGCTTCGTGGGCCAGGTAGAACGCCTGTAACGTAGTTGGGCTTGCGGCTGCAATGTTGTTGTGGCTTGCAAATAGAGAGAAAATATGAGATTTGGTTATTTTGTATGTGTTTTGTTGATGGTGTCGCTTGCTTGGAGCTCCGACACGGTGACTGTTGCGCCGGCAATGTCTTCGACCGCCGTATTAGATTCTACGGCGATAGTCATTCCTCCGAGCCCCTATGCGGATTTGGAACAAATTCCTTCTGGTCATTTTCAGAATGTAGTCATTCGTGCTGAACGGGCGCGGAATAATTCGTTGGATTCAACTCTCCCCAAGAGGGTGCGTGACTTTGCGAAGGCCGCCTACTATTATTACAAAGAAGATTGGGATAGTGCCTATGCGGCATACGATACTTTGCGCGCCGCCGATCCCCAATTGACAGGTGAGGTCATTTTGCGCATGGCTCGCTCCATGTACCGCAAAGGCGACTATCGCGGAATGTGGAATACATTGAAGTTGGGCAAGGGACTCGAAAAAGACGAAAAGTGGATGCGCGTTTCTTCGCGCCTGCGCATCGAGGCTGCCATGGCCGATTCGACCCTCAGCGACCGAGCCCATGCGGATTCCCTCAAGGTCTTTTTGGACAAGTATTCCAAATCGTCGGATGCCCACGTGCTCAAGTACCGCTATGCGCGTTACTTGGAAAAGTTCAAGCAACTGAAGTCGGCCAAGCGCTTGTATACACAGTTGCTTACAAGCCCGACCTCGTTCAAGGATTCTGCGTTTGCCGCCCTTCGCCGCTTGCGCAAGGTCCGGGGCGTCGAGGAAACGTTGCCCGAAAAGGTTGCCTACGCTAGGATGGCCTGTGCGAAGGACGAGGCCGGCGTGTGCCTCTCCTTGCTCGATTCCATCCGCATTATCGATTCGGCTTTGGTCATCACGAACCCGGAAATGGTGGTCCCTCCACCCGAAGACACAACACTCTTGCCTCTCCCGCCGAGTACGCTTACGCGTGATGTCCGCATTGTCTTGTGGGAAAAACGCGCTGTCAGCTTGCGGACTCTCAAACGGGATGCAGAATCCATTGCGCAGTTCCGTTATCTTTTGGATTCCGTGGAGGCGCGTCCGCTGTGGATGCAATCGACCTTGCGCTTGTTGCGCAACAACGCTTCGAAAAACGCCGCCGAAATCAAGAGACTCGATTCCCTGCTGCACGAGGTAAACCAGTTCAGCAAGGAAAATGCGAACAACCTCTGGGTTCGCGGCTTTGAGTACGAGCAGAAGGAACAATTTGACAGCGCCCTGATTTGCTTTAGGCAATTGACGGACAAACGGTTTAGGAACAACGTGAAGAGGCAGTGGGCCAAGTTCCGCATAGGGTTCATTTACTACAAGCAAGAAATGTGGAACGAAGCTATTGCGGCCTTTACAGAAGCAACCAAGGAACAGTTCCTTTGGAGTGGCAGTGGCGCTCGTATGTTCCTCGGCGATGTGTACATGAAGCTCGGTAAGGATTCGTTGGCTCGGGCTGCGTACCTGGATTGCATCCGGGATTTCCCGCTTGCTTACTACGCCCATCGCAGTCGCATCAAGTTGGAAGAGTACAAGCTCATGGCCGCGAAGGATATTCCGTTTGCCCACGGCATCCCGATGTCGCCGGAGCAGACTCTTGCCTGGATTCGTGCTTCGCAGAAGGGCGTCCGTGCAGACACGTCGTACAATCCCGAACGTTACAAGCGGATCAAGACGCTGTTCCAGTATGGTTTTGCCGAAGAGGCGTTTGCCGTTTACGACGAGGCCCGCAAAAAGAACTACAAGCGTTTGGATTTCCTTTACGAATACGGGAAGCTCTTTTACGAGATGGGGGAGACGGCTGCCGGTTATCGCTTGGCTCGCCAGTTTCAGAACAATATCGATCGCCGCCGGTTGATGGCCCCTCCGATAGATGTTCTGCATTACCTTTATCCCGTGCCGTACACCGAACAAGTCGTGTATCATTCGGGTACGCGCATTGACCCGTTCTTTGTCTATAGCGTGATGCGCCAGGAATCCATATTCAACTTTGAAATCACGTCGCCTGTGGGGGCTTGCGGGCTTTTGCAGATCATGCCGAAGACAGGAAAAATGCTGGCCGATGCCGAACAGATTCCGGATTTCGACCCGAAACTCCTGTACAATGCCTACATGAATATCCGTTTGGGGGTCCGCTACCTGGTGGATTTGAAGGCGGAGTATCAGGACGACTATATGTATGTGCTCGGGAACTATAATGCAGGGCCTAAACCGACCAAGCGTTGGCAGGCTGCTGGCGAAGGGCTCCCCTGGGATATCCGCGTCGAAGAAATCAGCTATTGGGAAACCCGTGGCTATGTGAAGCGAGTCATGGGCAATTACTGGATTTACCAGGAAATTTACGACAAACTGTAAATAACCCTGTGGTATAAATTCTACATTGGCCCAAACGTTGTTACCTTGATTTTTTGAAGATGCTCTTTTTCTTATTGACTATCGGCCCCGCGTTTTGTTTTGCTTGCGGCAACATCCTCGAGAAATCGGGGATTTCCAAAGTGGGCAAACGGACGGGAGGTGTTGCGAACCCTTGGCAGTTTTTCAAGGGTGTTGTGAGCAATGGATACTGGTGGCTTGGGATTTCTTGCTCGGCAATTGCGACTCTCGGTTACTATGTGGCCATGGCCCGTTACGACTTGAGCCAAGTGCAGCCGATGATGGTGCTCAACCCCGTGCTTACCGCGCTTATGGGGTTCTGGCTCCTCAAGGAAAAGTTGACCAAGCGCATTATCGTTGCCATTTGTTTTGTGGTGGCAGGGCTTACCTACTCGGTCGAAACCATGGGAGAGGCTACTGGCACGCAGAACGTTGCGATGCTTTGGAGCTATGCTGGGACTCTTTCTATAGTTACTTTGTTTGTACATCTGTGCTATAGGAATCGTGAAATAGTAGATTCCTTGATTATGGGAGTGGGCTTCGGCCTTTCTGCCGTATTCTATAAGAGCATTGCCATGGATTTTGATTTGGACACTCTCGGTATTGACACTATTCTCGGGCTCCTTCTGGATGCACGCCTGTGGGGTTACGTGGTGACATACACCATCGCTTTTATCTATTCGCAGGTGTCCTTTTCGAGAGGGCGCGCGCTTTTCATCGTCCCGTTCAGCGCTGCGGTCGGTGCCGCTGTACCGACTCTCGCCGGTGGAATCGTGTTCGCGGAATCCTTCCCGCTGGGGAAAATCATCTCGGTATCTTTGGTGTTGATTGGAGCTGCACTTTTTGTTGTTCGGAGACCGAGAAAAAATTCTCACTGAACAAAAAGATGCGAGTCTTGTGACTTGCAATTAAAATTTTACTCGGGGTGTGATTGCCGTCACAGAGTGTTCGGGTTGATGTAAAAAACACAACGTATATCTCCGTTTTTTCACAAAATTATGGATTTGTAGCCCGTTATATGCCTACTTTAAAGACATGCAGTACAGACAATCTCCACTCTCGACTGTATGGATTAAGGTTTTGTTTTGTTCGGCGTGCATTGCCTTAATGTCATGCTCCAATGATTCGGATTCCAACGATCCGAATCCCATCGCCCAGTCTGGTGACCCCCAGGGCGGTGATGACGTCATTGCCGGTTCGTCTTCTAGTGGCGAACAAAACGGTGATGTCACCCCCGGCTCGACGGATTCCCAACCGGGTAGTTCCACGAATGTAGACCCTGTCACGGGTGAAGTCGTGGCCGGATCCAGCGGTAGCGGGGTCCCGGCCAGTAGCACGGCCCGCGATTTCTCGGCAAAGGACTCGCACGAAGGGCTTCTCCCCGGCGAGGATTCGACGCAGGTTCCCTTGACGGAACCTCCTCCTTATGTTGGGAATTCCCCTGTGGTCTTCAGTGAAGTTTCACCATCGAACGCAAGTCTTAAGGACGAAGAAGGAAACGACCCGGGTTGGCTCGAGTTGTACAATACTTCGGATTCCCCGGTGGATTTGAGCGGCATCGCATTGAGCAATGACCTCAAGTTCCCGCGTCGCTGGTCGTTCGGCAAAGCGGTCATTCCGGCCAAGTCCTACATGGTCGTATTCATGTCGGGCAAGAACTACTCCGACTATGCGCCTCCTTCCGATTCCGTCAATTTGATTTCCACGAACTGCCAAGCGAATGAAAGCGTTGTCAGCGGTATGGGTGGATTTGACTTTGGCGGATTCGACATGGGTGCCATGGGCGGCATGGGTATGGGGGGTGACCAAGGTGGCATGGGCATGGGTATGGGCGGTACCACGGGTGCTGCAAGCGCTCCGGCTGTCAGTAATTTGCCGGGCCAATCCGCTCTGTGTTTTAACCAGAATGGTGCCAATATGTTTGGCGCTGTCTTGAGTGTGCCTGCCGGTGCCTCGAATGCCTCGTTTGTCGTCAATTCCAGCACGACTAACTTGAGCAAGGTGAACCAGCTGGTTCTCAAGGGCTATGTCACGAAGGGGCATAAAATCCGCCTGAACCTCAACGACAACAACGGCTCTATCGGTAGCTGGAGTGGCAAGAACCTCAAGGGTACGGGCGACTCTTCTACAGTATATAGTATCCGCCTGGGCGACAAGGCTACGGGTCTCAACCTTTCGAATGTGTCCGGTACGACATTCTTCTCGGAATCGCAGGCCGTCGAAAATACTGAAATCAAGATATTCTCCTATATTGGCCGTAATCGTGGCCATGAACCCCATACCACGTTCAAGGTGGACAAGGATGGCGGTGCGCTTTACCTCGTGAACAAGGAAGGCGGAATTTTGGACTCTGTCCGGTACAATGCCGTTCCTGTCACCGCAACATGGGGCAAGAATGAAGCTGGCCAGTGGGGCATTGCCGATCCGAGCCCGTATGGTGCCACGATTGGCGAAGTGAGTGCTACTCAGGCCGCTTCGGGTGAATCGTCCGTTCCTCCGTCCGGGTTCTATTCTTCACCTGTGACGGTCACGCTCCCGCAGGGTAGCCGTTGTGCCACAGGTGGTGCTGAACCGACAATCAACAGCAGCCCGGTGACGCAGTCTCTGAATATTTCAGCCACGACGGTGCTCCGTTGTGTGACGTATGTCGATGGCGCCTACCGGAGCGACATGCTCAACCGCACCTATGTGTTTGAAACGCAGCCCTCGCTCCCCGCCCTCTTTGTTACGACGGATCCGCAGTCCATGTTCAGCCAGGATTCTGGCTTGTATATGACTGGCGATGGTGCCCAGATGATGGACCCGCACAAGGGTGCGAACTACTGGAGCAACAGGGAACTCCCTGTGTACGTGGAACTGATTGAACCCGGTGCCAAGCAGCCTGGATTCGGAATCATGGGAGACTTCAAAATTTCGGGCCAGTACAGCCGTGCCAAGGAAAAGAAGTCCTTCTCTGTCACCTTCCGCGAACAGTATGGCGACAAGCGTCTTAAATACACTCTGTTCCCCGATCACCCTGAATTGACTAAGTTCAAGGCGTTCTCGGTGCGCAACTTCGGTAACAACAGTGGAAACGACTATGTCCGCGACCGTGTGGGAACTGCCATCTCGGATGGGCTGAATGTCGATTACCAGAGAGGCCGCTATGTAATTGTGTTCTATAACGGTGTTTACTATGGTATCCACGATATGCGTGAGCGTAACAACGAGTATTATTACGAGACCAAGTATGGCCTTGACGCGAACGATATCGACCTGCTCGACGCCAATGACGAGGCGACGGCTGGTTCCAGTGCCGATTACGTGGCCATGATGGATTGGCTCCAGTCCAATAGCTTGAACAACGAAGCCAACTATAAGAAAATTTCGGACCAGATCGATATAGACAACTATATCAACTATATGCAGACGGAAATGTTCGTGAATAACCGCGACTGGCCGCACAACAACTTGAAGAAGTGGCGCGTGGCAAGCCAGAAGACCAAGTGGAAATGGTTCATTTACGACACGGACTTTGGGTTCGGAACAAATTATTCGATGAATACGACGAATATCTTCAGCTATGTCACCAGTGCAAGCGGTACGCAGATGGCTGCTGGCTTCGGCATGGGTGGCGGTGGAAGCGGCAATGCGAAGGAAACGCTTTTGCTTCGTCGGCTTATGGAATATCCTCCATTCACGCGTGCTTTCGTGAACCGGTTTGTAGTGTTGCTGGCTGTCTATTTCACGCCGGAACGCATTCTGAAGATGATTAATGATTTGCAGAGCCAGGTCCAGTCGGAAATGGCGAGAGACCAACAGCTCTGGAATTACAATGCTTCCAGCATGGATCAGGATTTGGCTACGATTAAGAACTTTGCCTCTTCCAGACAACAGCAGATTACGTCGGAAATGGAAACGTTCTTCTCGATTAGCAATCCGGTTCCGCTGACGATAGGCCGTTCCGGTTCCGGTGAGGTCTATGTGGATGGTCTTTCGATTGGCCAGGCGTCCTCCATTACGGCGAATTTCTACTCGCAGGTTCCGGTGACGCTGACGGCGGTCGGGACTAACGGTGGCGTGTTCTCCGGCTGGAGCGATGGCGTAAAGGATGCCACTCGCTCTGTCAATCCGGGCGAAGTGACAAGCATTACCGCCCAATTCAAGTGATTTTGATGTAAAATTCTTTAAAAAACAACTCCTTTGGGGCTCTTCGCTATGGCGGGGAGCCTTTTTATTGTCTGTATTCTAGGGAAAAACCTATAAAAGAAGTGTTTTCGTCTTTAAAGGACTTGCTTTTTTTGCTATTATTTGGCTTAATGTTACTTATTTATTTACGTCATTGCTTTTGCTGTCTTTGCTTGGTTGTCGTTTTTGTGGCTTGTAGCAATAGCGAATGCTATAATTGCGCCACAGAGATAATGGTTTCCGAGAATGTTCAAGGTGTGGCGGAATCGATAAAAAAGATCGATTCAAGTCCGATAATAAGTTCTAATGTGGATTCTGACGATTTGGAAGAAGACGGCTTGCCTGTGATGGAAAGTCTCCCGTTTGATGATTCTGAATATCCGTATGTCGGTTTACCTAGAATTGTCATTAAAACTGAGTATTCTAAAGAGATCGAAGATCGCGAAAATTATGTGAATGCAGAATTCCAAATTTTTGGGAAAAACAAGCCAAAATCTAAAATTTATGACATGTTGATTCGCGGTCGCGGAAACACGACATGGGTGTATTATCCTAAAAAACCGTATGCCATCAAGTTTAATAAGAAAGTTTCTTTGTTCGGCATGCCGGGTGCAAAGAACTGGGTCCTGCTGGCGAATTATCGAGAACGTACATTAATGCGAAATGCCTTGGCTTTCAAGGTGGCGTCTAATACCGATTTGGAATGGTCTCCGAAAGGCGTTTTTGTAGAATTGTTTTTGAACGGGACCTTTTTGGGAAACTATTATCTCTGCGAAAAAGTAGAGGTGAAAGAATCTAGGGTGAATATTGACAAAAATGCGTATTTGCTCGAATTTGACAAGAACTACGATGAAGAATACAAATTTAGGACGACGATAAAAAATTATCCTGTGAATATAAAAAATCCTGATAATCCGACGGCTGCCTCCTTTGCTTATATTCAGGATTATATCGATACCGTTGAGTCTATTTTGTATGGAAAGATGGATGGCTTAGACATTGAAGAATATATCGACCTGAAAAGTTTTGTGGATTATTTTATTGTAAATAATATTGCGCAAAATTATGAAATAAATGGTCCCAAGAGTGTTTTTATGCATAAGGACCTGAATGGTAAATTGAAAATAGGGCCTGTTTGGGATTTTGATTATATGACGTTCAATCCATCAAGATTGGGCCTATGTTGCACAAAAAGACTATGGTACGATAAACTGTTAAAGAATAAAAATTTTATTTCGCTTTTGAAACAACAGTGGAATTCTTATAAAGAAGCATTTTTTAAGAATGATGTGTTTATCGATTCTATTGCCGATTATATCCATGATTCCAATGAAAGAAACTATTCTATATGGCCCATTCGCATCAAAACAGATTTGATAGGGGATGAAAAATTCAGTTTCGATGATGCTGTAGAAATGCTCAAGACCGTTTATATAAATCAAATCTCCAGATTGGATTTGGAAATAAACGGGTTGCAGTAGAAATAACGTGGTATATGGCCGATTTCTTTTGATGATGCGCATCCCAATTTGCTAAATTGGGAGCATTATGAGTTTCAAAACCAATATTGTCTGTATCGGTGCGGGCTACGTCGGTGGCCCCACTATGACTGTTATCGCCGACAAGTGCCCCGATGTTAAAGTTACCGTAGTCGATATCAACCAGTCTCGCATTGACGCGTGGAACAGCGAGAATCTCCCGATATTTGAACCCGGCCTGGACGATGTGGTGAAGCGTGCTCGCGGCCGTAACTTGTTCTTCAGCACGGATATTCCTGCCGCAATCAAGGAAGCGGACATCATCTTCGTTTCCGTGAATACTCCGACCAAGACGTTTGGCCACGGTGCTGGCAAGGCCTCTGACTTGCAGTACTGGGAAAAGACTGCCCGCAACATTCTGGAAATTGCCGACGAAGGCAAGATTATCGTCGAAAAGTCCACGCTTCCGGTGCGTACCGCCGCCGCGATGGAACGCATCCTGAACAGCAACGATAAGGGCCTGCATTTCGAAGTGCTTAGCAACCCTGAGTTCCTTGCCGAAGGGACGGCCATTAACGACTTGTTTGAACCGGATCGCGTGCTTATCGGATCGCACCAGACGGAATCGGGCCTTGCCGCCTGCCAGAAACTCGTAGATGTTTATGCTCACTGGGTGCCGCGTGACCGCATCCTTACGACGAACCTTTGGAGTTCCGAACTCACGAAACTCACTGCGAACGCCTTCCTCGCGCAGCGCATCAGCTCCATCAACTCCATCAGTGCCCTTTGCGAAAAGACCGGTGCCGACGTGGATGAGGTTGCCTACGTGATGGGTAAGGACCGCCGCATCGGCCCCAAGTTCCTGAAGGCGTCCATCGGTTTTGGCGGAAGCTGCTTCAAGAAGGATATCTTGAACCTCGTATACCTGTGCGGTTACTATGGACTCCCCGAAGTGGCTGCCTACTGGGAATCGGTGGTGAAAATTAACGAGTGGCAGACTCACCGCGTGGTGGACCGCATGCTCGAAACGATGTTCAATACGATTGCGGGCAAGAAGATTGCCGTGTTCGGTTTTGCATTCAAGGCGAACACCGGCGATACGCGCGAAAGCCCGGCGAACCTCGTTGTTCGCGACTTGCTCGCCGAACATGCACAGCCGGTCGTGACCGACCCGAAGGCTATCCCCGATGCGAAGCGCGACCTGAAGGATGTCATTGACCAGGTCCAGTTCGAAGAAGACCCGTACAAGGCTGCCGAAGGTGCCCATGCTGTGGTCATCTGCACCGAATGGAAATGCTTTGCCGAACTCGACTGGACACGCATTTACAAGGGTATGGCGAAGCCTGCATTCGTCTTCGACGGCCGCAATATCCTTGATGCCGACGCTCTTCGCAAGATTGGTTTTGAAGTGTCTGGAATAGGAAAGGGAAAAGCAGAATAATATAGGATGTATGGTGTTTGGTTCTGATGCTTTAGGCGAGGTTATGCATACTCGCAATTGCTAAAAGGAAACGAATTAAAAATGGGTCTTGATTCAAAAACGAAACAGCCAATTGCATTGACCGGTGCGCAGGAGAAGATTTTTGATGTATTTCAGTTGGTAAGGAAGTATCTGGAAAACACTTCCATGCCATATTTTTTGCTGGGTGGAAGTTTGTTGGGTGCCGTGCGGCATAAGGGGTTCATTCCTTGGGACGACGATATTGATATCGGCCTTTACCGTGAGGATTATGAACGTTTTATTCGGGACATTTCTGCCAATTTGCCAGAACACTTGGAACTGAGAACGTTCCGAGACGAGTCGGACCACCATTACTATTTCTCGCGGATTGTGGACAATCGGTATTTGATGAAACGCGAAGGGAGCGTTGTGACCCGCTATGAAAACGTATGGGTCGACGTGTTTCCGCTCGATGGCATGCCGAACGGGGCTATTTCCCGCCGCATTCACATGTTGCGCCTGTTGTGGGCTCGCATGTGGTACCATATCGCCTGTTTTGACAAGGTGAACTTGCACCGTCCGAATAGGCCGCTTTCCGAAAGAATTATTATCGCCATTGTTAAGATGTTTAACGTCCATGGTGGCAAGAATTATAAGAAGTGGCTGGAAAAACTGGATGTCCTGTTGAGAAAATACAAAGTCCAGGATACGAACTGGGTCGTGAATTTCATGGGTCAGTACAAGTTCAAGGAGATGTTCCCCAAGTCCTATTATGGGAAGGGCAAACTCTACCCGTTCGAAGGCTTGGAATTGATGGGCCCGGAAGATTACGACAAGGTGCTCACGCAGATGTACGGCGACTACATGAAGGAACCCGAAGACTGTAAAAAGAACGTCCATGATGCTCACTTGGTGCAGGCTGACGAGAACAAGTAGTTATGGCGGATTCTTCTCTTAGACAGTTGCAGTTGAAGGAACTCAGCCTGCTGAAACTCTTTCAACAAATTTGTAAGGAAAACCATATTACCTATTATGCGCTAGGTGGAACCTTGCTTGGCGCTGTCCGGCATAAAGGTTTTATCCCGTGGGACGACGATATCGACGTAGGTATCCCGCGCCCGGATTACGACCGCCTTTGTAAAATCCTGGAGGCGCAACCTCTGGGGGAAAAAGTACGTTTCCATACTTTTCGCAATTCGGATGAGTATATCCGTTATTTTGGGCATCTGGAAGATTCCAGCTTTAAGGTTGTTCGCCATGACAAGCTTAAGGATGAGGAAACTTATGCCTGGATAGACCTCTTCCCTCTGGATGGCATGCCGAACAATGGCCTGCTCCGGAAACTCAAGGTGTGGCAAGTGCTTGCCTTGCGCGCCATGTTCCGTTTTTCTTGTTTCGATACGCTTGTCGATGTGAACAAGAAGGGGCGCCCCTTGCATGAAAAGATTTTGGTGTGGGTGGGGCTCCACACGCCGATTCAGAAATTCTTTAATACAAAGAAGTGCCTTGACCGGATGGAACGTGCCCTGACTTCGACTCCGTATGAAAAGTCTAACTACTTGGTGAATGCCATGGGCGCCTACAAGTTTCGTGAGATGTTCCATAAGAAGTATTACGGCAAGGGCAAAATGTACCCGTTCGAAGATACGGAAATTTGTGGCCCCGAAGACTATGATTTCGTCTGTACGCAACTTTATGGTGACTACATGACTCCACCCAAAATGGACGACCGTAACCACCATGGTTTGGAAACGGTTGAATCTCCTGAAGTAAACGGCTAGGTCTTATGCCTGCGATAAGTGTTGTCATCCCTGTCTATAACTCTGCAAAATATCTGCGTGAGTGCTTGGATAGCATTGTCTCCCAGTCTTTTTCGGACTGGGAAGTCGTTGCTGTCGATGACGGCAGCTCGGATGAATCGCCTGCAATCTTGGATGAATATGCAGCAAAGGATTGCCGTTTCAAGATAATCCACAAAGAAAATGGTGGAGTGTCGGCGGCTCGCAACGATGGCTTGGCTGCAGCAATCGGCGAATATGTCCTATTTGTAGATTCCGACGACTGGATTGACGAAACAGCCTTTCGTGTGTATTGGGACGAGGTTTGCCAAACTGGGGCCGATGTGGTCATTACCGACCATTGGACTTGGAAGGAAAATGGTACCGAAACGGAGCATCGGTTCTTTGCACAGGATTTTGTTGCAAATGACAAGTCAATCATTCAGGCCCTGCAGCGCATGGTCCTGTACAGGGGCTATTCGCCTTATCCTTCTGCCCGTTGCAGCTACATGTTTTCGGCTCTTTGGTCTAAATTGATTCGCCGGCAATTGTTGCTTGAAAATGGAATCCAGTTCTCCAGGGCCCTAAAATTGTACGAAGACGGCTTGTTTGCCTTGCAGGTTTTCCATTTTGCAAAAAGTGTTGCGTACAAGCAGGTGCCAACATACCATTACCGTGTTTTGAACAATTCGCTTTGTCATATCAACGAACAGAGGTTGGTAACGGATAGCTCCAATATTTTAAATGAAATACAATCTTTCATGGACGTGTTTGACAAAGACCGGGCTCTTGAATCGGCATTTTTGTCAAGGGCTCTTTTCCTTACGAAGAAAATGGCCTTGCGCAGTTTCTTTTGCAAGGGTGCACAAGGAACTTTCTTTCGCCGATACAGGGCTTTTAAAGCAATTCTTTTGACAGAGCCTTATAATGCCGCAGTGAAAAAAGCAAAGGCCTTAAAACTTTGCGATAATGAAAAAAGCTACGGCAAGCTGGTGAACCACGGATTATTTTTTTTAACAGCCTTGATGTACGAGTTGCGGGCTAGGATTCAACGTCGATAGCTTCTGCATTGCAAACGTCTTCGTTGTTGACGCTGTTTTCGTTGGCTTCAGCGTCGCTGATTTTGATGTTGTTTTCAAGGGCGACTTGCTTGTAATGGGAAATGTAGCCTAGCTGAATCCCTACAAACAGGAACAGGAACGAGGAGCTGTTCCCGATAGTGCCCGAGAGAGTCAAAAACAGTATTCCACTAGCCATCAGCGCATAACCGCCGCGAATACCCTTTAGCTGGTCCCTGTAGCGGAAAAGCAGTGCAAACATCCATAATAAAAGAAGATAATAGGAGAATAAACCCAGGAATCCTCTATCGATGAGAAGAGAGAAGATGATGGATTCCAGGCCTCCGAGATCGTTTCCGCTGCTGTCGGAGGCTCTTACGTCTTCGCCGAAAATGACATGAGACGTGTATTTATTCCCGTTGCCAAAGATGGGGGAATTGCTAATTGTGGCTATGGAGAATAGGAGCTGGGATGTTCTGAAGTCGAGGGAAGATCCTCCGTGCTCTGTATTTGTCTGGAAATTTTGTAGCAGTATGGTCAATACCGCGGATGAGATGAAAATTACAAGGCCGGCGATGATGATTTTTAAAAGAGGCTTAAGTTTGAAATATATGTAGAGGCTAACGCCAAATGCTACGCACAGCATCGCCGTTCGGGAACCGCACAGAAACAGGTTCACTGCCAGCAGGGCCAGCAGCAACATGATTTTCTTTTGTTCGGAAGTTTCATTCCTGACGTAGGGCGCATAAAACAAGAATAAGCTCATTAATAGTGTGCCAAATGCTGTGGGATGCTTTGTTGTAAAGCAGGTTCTGAATCGCCAGCTTTCTGTGAGGTTCATGGAAGAAAGGAGGTTCTGGCCTCCTTCGTAGTAAGGAAACGCCGCGTTGACAATTCGATAGGGGTAGTTGTCGCCTAAGAGAATTTCGAAAATACCGAAAGCGCAGATGACAAAGGTAAAGGGAATAAGTTTCTTTGCAAATTCATAAACGTTCTCTTTGCGGCCGCAGATGAATGCGGCATAAATGTAACCGAATCCGTCGATGACATCGCGTATGCCGTAATACATGTCTTTGGATGCGATGCCGGAATTGTAGATGGACGTGAATATGTAACTGACGAGGCTTAGACCAATCGGGAAAAGCAGAAGATTGTTGAAAATACTTTTGTTAAAGTTCTGCCTGTCCTTAAAAAATTCTATGATAAAGAATGCATACAGAAAAATATGCTGCGGAGAAACAGAAGGATTTTTAATTAGGAGAGCCGTTGTCGGAAACAGCACTGTCCCCATAACCAAGGCCAGGAATCTTCCTTGGGTGTCCGTTAGGAACATGTAGGTAAGAAGCCCGAAAAAGAATAGCAGGACAACGTAGCTCATTTCCCAAATATACTAATTGTTACCGTCGAGTTCAAAGCGGATTGTTACGGGAGAATGGTCCGATGGATAGCGTGGCTTTCCGTTATCGAGGTAAGTCTCGTTTAAAATTTCGTAGCGGTGGATTTTTATTAGCGGGGATACCATAATATGGTCAAATGTCCAGGGACTTTGCTTATTTGGGTCGAAGTAGTTGTAGCTGCCATTAGGGGCGAATGCGGAATCGGCAACGTCTTTCGAATCGTTCATCTTTATACAGGTTCCCAGGTTTTTGTACGACTTGGAGTCTGCGGTAAAATTCAAGTCCCCCGCAAATATGAATGGAGCCTCTTTTGCCATGGCAAGAATTTTTTTATTCATCAATAGGGCACTTTCCCTTTGAGCGTCCTTGCCGTGGTAATCAAAGTGAACGTTGAAAATGTAAAGAGTGTCCTGGTTGAATTCGAGTTTCGCCCATGTGCAGTAGCGGGCGTGCTTGGAATCCCAGCTCTTGCTTTTCTTCTCCGGAGTCTTGGACAGGTAGAATCGCCCGAAGTCTGCAATGGTGAACATTCCCTTACGCACGACGATGGGGTTGAATTCCATCGTGTCGGAAACAATGATTTCGTAATCGGGCAGAAGTTCCATCAACTGTTTTAGGCGAGGGGGACTTCCTTCCTGGAGGCCTATGATGTCGAAATTGTGATCTTTGATAATATTGGCGATAGGCTCCTTTCGCTTGTCCCAGGCGTTGCCTTCTTCAATGTCTTTTTCGCTTTCCCAACGAATGTTCCAAGATGCGTAGCTGAATTCTCTTCCAAAGGAAGGAACTAGAAGGCATGATAGCAAGATCAGAAGGATTGGGAGGGACTTAGTCATGTATTTTCTTGAATAGTTCTTGTTCGATGTTGGAAAAATCGAGGCCTTTGTAGAAGTTCCTTGATTTGATTAGTCCAAATTTGTCGAAAAGAGTTCGAATCTCGTACTTGACATGGCGAAATCCTGTGTAACGGTAAACCAACTTCTTGTTTTTCCATTCAGTCTTGCTGTAGAAGTGCCGCCAAATGGATTTTAAGGGGTTGACGCATTCTTTATGCCAGGGTTTTTTGTAGCCCGTGTAGTGAATCAGGGTCGCGTTGACCTTGGCTTCTTCCATGTCATTGAGGTAAACTTTGTCTATAAACTGGTTTTCAAAAGGCTCGAAGAAGTGCTCCTGAAGGTTGAAACGGATAGACAAAGTCTGAATGGTCCCGTGCAAGACGACGTTCAGGGCGTCCTGATCGTGGAACTTGCAAATGTCCCGATTCTCGGAAATGAATTTGATGGACTTGTTCTGTATGTCGTTTTTGCGCCACCAGTCAAGGTTGATGAGCATGACTCCGGCATTGAAATAATCGTCCGCGCGATTGAAAGAAAGTCTGTTTAAAACTCGTATGTCGTTGCAGCGCATGTCCGGGACGGCTGCGGCGGAGAAATTTTCTAGAGGCGTTTCCCAGAGTTCTTTGAGGGAGTCCAAACAAATAATGTCGCCGTCGATGTAGAGAACCTTGTCGATTTCTTTAGGTAGAATTGTCGGGAGCAGCAAACGGAAATATGTGGCGATAGATACATGTTCGCCCCGGCGAATAGGACAATCCTTCAGGTAGGATTCGTCTATGGTGTAAAAGGATATGCCAAAAGAAGAATTTATGAGATTTCTTGAAAGCGTATCCTGCGCGTTTTGGCTTAGCCCCGCCGAAATGATATTATAATGAATTTGTGCCTCTGGATTGGATGCTGCGATGGATGTCATCAGCACTGCGGTGGGCATGACGTAATTGTCGTCGGTACAGAGTACAATTTCTATCATAATTTCCCTTTATGGAACTATCCAGTATTTTTCCAGAGCCTGCTTGTTGCGTGGTTTGGATATGTAGAATCCAAGTTCGCGTTTGATTTTTGTCCTCTGGTAGCGGAGCAGGGCGGCAAGGCCTTTTTTATGCGGAACCGGATTTTCCGTATAGACGAAGTAATTTAGGCTCACTGTTTTGTAGTGGTGGTGCAAAACCCACAATGTGAACAAACGTTCGGACATGAACCCGAAAATGCGCTTCTGGTAGGAATCGTATTTCTCTATGCTCGCTCTTTTTTCGACTTCGAAGAGTACCTTGAACAGCCATTCGCAATATTTCTCAAATTCGTCGATAGGCATGATGAACATGTTGCAATCGTAAAAGAAATTGTTGCAAATGAAAAAGTTGTTGAAATCGTCCAGGAACTCCGGGGACAGCTCCTTTATTACATCGTGGAGGTGCCGGAGATCCACGCTGATGTGGGCGTGTTCATAAGCAGAGGCCACCGAAGTCTTGAGGTGTGCCTTGGGGGGAATGATGATTTTCCCCTGGGAAAGCCATTGTTCAATCTTTTCTTTGTCGAGATTGTACTTGTCGAGTTCGCTGATGTTCTTGGCGATGCCGCTGCCAGTGGAGCGGTGTTCGTCGAATGCGAAATAGCGACGGTAATGGTTTAAACCGATATATTGGATTTCCGGGTAGATTTTACGGATGTTTTTCCAAGCCCAGTATAATGCGGTCAACTCGCAGTAATTAGGATTCTTTTCGCTGATATTGTCGCATGCTTCTCCATTGGCAAGGTTGTCCTTTTGAAAACCGAGGTCTTGCTTGGATAGCGCGGCTCCGACCTGTATGGGCAAAAACCAGTCTTGTGACGGAACAGGGCACGGCTTGTGGCAGCAGACGAGAATCTTTATTTTGGATGAGTCTAGCATTTTAAAAATCCGTAATGTTCAAAACCTGTTCTATGATAGGTGCCATGTCATAGTATTTGTATTCTGCCAACCTGCCACCGAATATGACATTCTTCTCGTTCTGGGCGAGTTCGCGGTATTTTTGAGCCAGAAGGTTATTCCGGTCGTTGTTGACGGGGTAGTAGGGTTCCATGCCTTCGGTCCATTCGGTGGAAAATTCCTTGGAAATGACCGTCTTGGGAACGTCGTAAACGCAATTCCCGAACATCTCGAAATGCTTGTGCTCGATAATCCGAGTGTACGGCACTTCGCGCTCCGTGTAGTTGACGACGGCGCACCCTTGGTAGTTCGGTTTATCGATGATTTCGGTTTCGAAGTTTACCGTGCGATATTCCAGTTTGCCGAACTTGTAGTTGTAGAATTCGTCGATGGCACCGGTATAGACAATTTTTGTGGCGATGGATTCGTAGTAATCGCGTTTTGCAAAGAAGTCTTCGTTGGTGCGGGTCTCGACACCTTTCAGCAAGCCTTCGACGAGCTTGTTGTAGCCGCCTTCGGGAATGCCTTGGTATTTATCGTTGAAGTAGTTGTTGTCGAAAACGAAGCGTACAGGCAGCCGCTTGATGATGAATGCCGGAAGGTCTTTGCAACTGCGTCCCCATTGTTTTTCTGTGTAGCCTTTGATGAGGGCTTCGTAGATGTCCTTGCCTATAAGGAGAAGGGCTTGTTCTTCCAGGTTGCGGGGTTCCTTGACGCCCGCAGCTTCCATAGCGGCGACGGCCTCTTTTTTTTGCTCTTCTATTTTTGCGGCAGCTTCTTCGGGCGTTTTTACTCCCCACATTTCAAAGAAGGTGTTCATGTTGAAGGGGAGGTTGTACAACTTGCCTTTGTAATTTGCAACGGGGCTGTTGGTGTAACGGTTGAATTCAACAATTGAATTGACAAAATCCCAGACTTTCTTGTTGGATGTGTGGAATATGTGAGCCCCATATTTGTGGACGTTTATTCCTTCGATGTTTTCGCAGTAGACATTTCCGCCAAGATGGGCGCGCTTGTCGATGACGAGGCAACGTTTCCCGGCCTTTGTCGCCTGATGGGCGAATGTAGCCCCAAAAAGCCCGGACCCCACGATGAGATAATCAAAATGTTCCATAGCACAAATATAATTTTTTAAAAAAATGTTTGGTGTGCTTGGCCGGTTTGGCTGTTCAGGAATATGCAAGATTCTTTTGTGGAATTTTAATGCCCAGTATTTTGCAAATTTTTTTCTGAACTCTAAATAAAAAGCTCTTGATTCTATGTCGCCACAGTTGTTTTTTTATGAACGTCTCGTCAAAACCGTATTTTTGGGCTTCTGCGACACAGCGCTTGTAAACATCGTCTTTGTGATTCTTTTTGCAGTATTTGAACGGCCAAAGCATCATCTTGTCGATGAAATCTACATGGTTGTCTTGTAAAAAACGGTTCTTTCGTGCAAAAACGCTTACGCGAGTTAGGAGCCTGTCGTCGGAAACGATTCTCGAAACGCTTCCTTCGCGGATGGTGTAATTGTAAATGGGTTGGTCGCAAACGGCCAATTTTTTTGCATGGAAACCGACAAGGTAAGAGTATTGCGTGTCGTTGTGAACTTTGGTTTCTTCGAAACGGATTTTATTTTCTTGGATGATGGAGCGTCGAACCATCTTGCACCAGGGTTCTCCAAAATAGTAGCGTAAAAGTTTTTCGCCCTTTTCTGGAGCTTTTTTGTATATGCTGATGATTTCGGCTACATGGTTTGGAATCTTTGCAGGTTCTCCGGTATCGGTGTTGACAAAGTTTGCGT
>JAEERM010000116.1 GCA_016285835.1 Fibrobacter sp. | reverse complement strand
TGGAACTGTTGCGCAAGGTGGGCGAAGAAGTCCGCAAAGCCGGCTACGAAATCGTGAACATCGACAGCATCGTGATGTGCGAACGCCCGAAGGTGAACCCGCACAAGGAGCAGATGAAGGCGAACATCGCCCGTGTGCTCGGCCTCGATGTGAAGCAAATCGGCATCAAGGGCACCACGACCGAAAAGCTCGGCTTTACCGGCAGGGGCGAAGGCATTGCGAGCCAGGCCGTTGCCATGGTAAGAAGTCTGTAAGGAAAAGGCTCGGGGCTCGAGCAGTGAGCGATGAATTTCTCCCTAACCCCTAGATCCTAGATTCTAATCCCTAACCACCAACCACCAACCACTAACCACTTCCTACTTCCTACTTACCTCGTCCCTCGTTGTTCCCTGTTCAACGAGATTGGGCGCCCCTTTCTGTTGCGGTTAAATTTTACCTAGTTTTTTTCTATATTTTACGCCAGTTTTACAATAAACAATTCACCGCCATGAGCCCGAACTAGCTGAAAGGCAGCGACGATGATCCGGTAGTGGCGCTCCTTATAGGAAGGTCCTATTCTATGACTTGGATGGCTCTCAAAATGTTAGGGTGCTTGGCCCTGCTCATGTTCGGTATGAAGTCCATGAGCGAAGCCCTTCAGAAAATGGCTGGTCCGCAGCTCAGACACGTGCTCGGAACCATGACCACAAACCGTTTCACGGGTATGCTCACCGGTATGTTCGTTACAGCCTCGGTACAAAGTTCGACCGCCACCACGTTGATGACGGTCTCTTTTGTTAATGCGGGGCTCCTTACGCTCATGCAGGCCATCTCGATTATCCTCGGTGCCCACATCGGCACGACGGTAACCGCATGGATCATGAGCCTCGGGTTCTCGTTCAACATCGCGAACTTCGTCTACCCGGCGTTCTTCATCGGTATCATCCTCGTGTACCTGAACAAGAAGCGTGTGCTGGGCGAGTTCCTGTTCGGCGTCGGCTTCCTCTTCCTCGGTCTTACGACCCTCAAGGAAACGGGCTTCTCCGTTGTGCAGGATCCGAACGCGAGCGCTTCCATCAGCTCGTTCTTCGCTCACTTCAGCGACCCGAACTTCTTCAATTCCCTGTTCTTCCTGGTGATGGGCACGGTGCTTACCTTGTGTGTGCAGTCTTCTGCGGCCATCATGGCCATTACGATGATTCTCTGCTCCACCGGCGTCCTCCACATCGACCAAGGCATCATGCTCGTGCTCGGTGAAAACATCGGTACGACGATTACGGCGAACATTGTGGCGCTCTCCGCCAATACGCAGGCCCGCCGCGCCGCTCTGGCTCACTTCACGATTAACGTGATAGGTGTTATCTGGGTCATCATCGTGCTCAAGTGGTTCCTCGCCGCTGTGTGCCACGTGGTGGGCTACGACCTCTCCGTTGGCCCTGGCGACGAAGGCTATGCGTCGAACCTCGCGAAGATTTCCGTGGTGCTTGCCACATTCCACTCTGCGTTCAACGTCTCGAACACCTTCATCCAGATTTGGTTCATTAAGTTTATCGAGAAGTTCGTGTGCCGGATTATCAAGCCCAAGAACTCCGAAGAGGAAGAAGATTCCCGCCTGCACTTCATCAGTTCCGGCCTCATGGGAACTCCCGAACTTTCTCTGCTTGAGGCCCGCAAGGAAATCAGCCTGTTCGCGACCCGTACGCAGAAGATGTTCCACTTCATTCCCGACCTGCTCGAGATGAAGGACGAGAACGATTTCGTGAAACTGTTCGCCCGCATCGAGAAGTACGAGGGCATCAGCGACAACATGGAAATCGAAATCGCGAACTACCTGAACAAAGTAAGCGAAGGCCGCCTGAGCCCCGAAAGCAAGACGACCATCCAGGCGATGCTCAGGGAAATTTCCGAAATCGAAAGCATCGGCGATGCTTGCTACAACATGTCCCGTTCCATCAACCGCAAGTTCCGCAGCAAGGAAGATTTCACCGAAGAACAGTACGACCATATCAAGCACATCATGCACCTTTGCGACAAGGCTCTGACGCACATGATTGCCGTGCTCGACGATACGCAGCAGGTGGATATCAACCATACGCTGAATCTCGAGAACGAAATCAACGATTACCGCAAGATTCTCAAGGAGAAGAACATTGTGGATATCGAGAATCAGAAATACAGCTACCAGATGGGCGTGCACTACATGGACGTGGTGAACGACTGCGAAAAGCTCGGCGACTACGTGGTGAACGTGGTCGAGGCTCATGTGAACAAGCGCCTTACGGCCTAAGATTTTCGGAGTGTGTAAAGTTGTTGAGCCTGGCGGGTTGCCTGCCGGGCTCTGCTTTTACCTAAAAGTGAGTTGAGTTTGAGTTCGTGCGCCTTTCTGGTGCAAAATGGTCGCTTGTATTGGTTATGTGGAATCGATATTTGCTATTTTAAAGATATATGCGCAATTTTGCCTTTTCTCTTGTTGCCTGTGTGGCTAGTGTTTTTGTGGCTCAGTCCTTCGCCCAGACTCGTGACCTGTTTGCGGAATTCGAGGCTGAGGCTACCCAGCAGTCCGCTGATTCCGTAAAGACTGTTCCTAGTTCGAGCAGTGTCGCTCCCGCGCCTGTTTCTTCTGCAAATCTTTCCAGTTCGGCTCCGGCGCCATCGTCAAGTTCTGTGGCGCTGTCGAGTTCCGTGGTGGTTTCTTCCAGTAGTGTTGCTCCGGCTGTCGCTCCGGTGGCCGATACGTCGGCTGTTTCATCTTCGTCGGCCCCTGTTGCCGCCGATTCCGCGGTTGCCGATTCGGCCAAGGTGGATTCTGCCAAGGTGGATTCGGCAAAAATAAAGGAATATGTTGATGCCGTAAACGCTTCTGTGGAAAAATCCAGAAAGCAGGATTCCCTTGCCGCGCTCAGTTCCAGCAGTTCCGAGCAGGCTCTGCCGTCTTCGAGCAGCATGAGCCGTCGAGACCTCCTTGGCCCGGTCAAGGTGTCCAAAGTTCATAGTATTGACGAGATGAAGGGCAAGTACAAGAGCCCGCGCAAGGCCCTGTTCATGTCTTTGGTTGTTCCGGGAAGTGGCCAACTCTATGTGGGCGGTTCCAAGTTTACCTATGCCCGTGGCGTGGTTTACCTGGCTCTCGAAGCAGGTCTGTGGGCTGGTTGGTATTATAATTCTGTGTACAAGTACGACAAACAGGTGGACAAGTACAAGAAGTTTGCGGATGAGCATTACTCCATTGGTCGTTACGAGAACAGCATGTATGATTTGTTCACTTCCCTGGACGATGCAGACCAGGATTCCCGCTTTGTCGAACGGTACATGAGCAGCCGTGAGGCCTTCTGCGAGGCGCTGTACGGTTCAAGCAACAATCGCGGTTGCTACACCAGCAAGTATCTCCCGTACGAAAAGGAAACCGATCACAAGCGCTATTTCGGTGACAATCCTCGGAAATTGAAGAAAGAACGCAAGGGTGGGTTCTACGAACCGTCCGAAGTGTATCAAATGATCGGCGGTGCGACATATGTGCTTGGCTGGGACGATGTGGACAGCGTGGCGCTTGTCGGCTCGCTGGACTTGGGAGACCCGAATTCGGAAACGATTGCTCTGGGGCAGTCCAGTAATCGCGACAAGTACCGTTCCATGCGTGAAGAAGCGAACGACTTGGCCGACATGCAGGCGTGGTTCATCGGCGGCCTGATTCTCAACCACTTGGTTTCTGCTGTGGATGCTGCCCTTACGGCTCATTCTCACAACAAGTCCTTGTATGAGGAAGACGTTTCCTGGTACGACCGTCTGCATTTCGATAGCAGATTTTCCTTCTTTAACGGGTATGGCGTGGATGTCCGCGCTTCCTGGGGATTCTGATGCGCCTTTTCTTGCTTGTCTTGCTTGCCGCCACGTTCGGCTTTTCCCAGGTCGTGATTTCGGTTGACGAGAATGTAAGTCGTAACCACGACAAGAACCTTTTTCTCGGGTTAGGAGCTTCGGCTCTTCTTCCGGGTATGGGTGAATATTATCTGGGCGAACAGAAGATGGTGCGTCCCTTTGTCTGGGTGGATGCCGCTCTTTGGATTACGGCCATCAGTTCCTATGTCATCGGGAATCGTTACATTTCGTCTGCGCACGATTATGCGGTGCGGCATGCCGGCCTGAATACGAACAGCAAGGATGTTTCGCTCCTCAATACGGTGGGGGATTATCGTAGCCGTAGCGGTGTTGCTGGGCAAAATTCTTCTCCGGATATGGACGAAGACTACAACCAGGCGATGATTCGCTCCGGGAAAAAGATTGACGATGAATTTGATTCCAGCATCCAGTGGGACTGGGGTGCCAGCGACAATCCTGAAACGACCGAACATATCGATGAATATAAGGACCGCTTGAGCCATTACCGTGTTTCCCGTATCGTATTTCAGGTTTCTGTTGGCGCCTTGGTTCTTAACCGCGTGATTTCCATGCTGGATGTTATGCGTGTTTACCGTGCGACATCTTCCAGATCTTTTTCTGAAAGGGTGCATTTCTTGCCTGAGTTTACAGAAGATGGAAGCGGCCTGAGCGTGAATGTGAAATTCTAAATATAGATTCAGGTGTCGTGATGAAGCCAGCACTCTTTATTGCGTTACTCTGTTCTTTACTCACGGTTTCTTGCAGTAACGATATTTATTTGGAAATCCCTGAAACCGACGCGCAGGGCCAAAAATGGACCTGGATTCCCTACAATTCGGATCTTTTGCGTATTACGGGACGGGGTAATTATGAAAAAGACGATTATGTGATTCTGTCGTGGTCTTCGTCTGCCGTTACGGTCGGTTTTGTCGGAACGGCATTGGAAATGAAAATTTGGACGAATTCGGTTGTTTATCTGGATGTCTTTGTAGATAAAGAAGAGGATCCGTCCTCTGAAGTCGAATACATCAATTCCGGTGATTCTTCGTCGATGGTGCCGGTTGTGTCCGGCTTGTCCTATGGCCCTCATGTCGTTACTTTGTATAAAAGAAGCGAAAGCAATGTGGGAGATTTGTATTTCTATGGTTTCCGCGTGTTGGGGCGTGCAGAAAAGAATCTTTTGCCTTCCGTGCCTAAACGGAAAATTGAGTTTATCGGGAACTCTATAACTTGTGGTGCGGATGTGCTGATCCCCGACCCGACTATGGATTCGAAACTCACTTATGAAAGCTCGTATTATAGCTATGCTGGGCAAACTGCGAAAATCCTCAATGCGGAACCTCATGTCATTTGCTGTAGTGGGCATGGCCTTTATGTGAATATAGATGGAACGAAAACGGATCTTCTTCCTGTTGTATATAACAAGACGGGGACGCAGTCTATCTCTGCTGTTGCCTGGGACCACAGTAAATGGCACCCGGATATAATTGTAATAAACCTGGGAACGAACGATATAGCAAGTGGTCAGAGTGATTCTGCCCATTTTGTAAATGCTGCAGTTGATTTTATTCGGGATATTCGGTCTTATCATGCGAAAGCAAAGATTGTACTGCTGGATGGCCCGATGTTGACGGGAGAATATAGGGCCAAATGCCGGCGTTATCTGAATGTTGTAAAAAAAGTTCTCAGAAGCCAAGGAGAGAAGGGATTATACCGATTTTCTTTAGAGCCGAAGGGAGACCTTGGTTATGGTATTTATTATCATCCGGTCAAGGAAGAGGCTCTTGCCGACGCCGAAAGTCTCAGTGCGTGGATACGCTCGGAATTTGGGTGGAAATAGGGAGAACGTTTTTTTCTAAATTTAAGGCCTAAAAAGTTGCAGAATGTGAGGTTTTGATGCAACCAAATAAGCCCGACATGCATCTAATGGGCGTGAAATCGATTTTTATCCCCATTTTTGTGTCTTTTTTCCTTGCTGCCTGTGGCGGTGAATCTGGCTCTGTGCCCAGTGGTAAGGGCGGCCCCGGAGCAGGCGCTCCCGGTGGAAAGGGTGGCCCTGGCGGCAGGCCGGCCCGCGAAATCGCCGTCGAAGGCTATATTGCCGAGGCCCATTCGGCGAATAAGACGTTCTCTGCAATGGCGACGCTTGAACCCATGAACAGCGTAGAGCTCACGGCGGCTACGTCCGGCAGGCTCATGAACCTTTATGCGAAGGACGGGGCCCAAGTGCAGAAGGGTGCGCTCCTTGCAAAGATTGACGATTCCGAACTCAAGGCGCAACTTAAACAGGCTGAATCGAACCAGCAGCTCGCACAGCAAAAATTCGACCGCGTAAAGACGCTTTTCGAAAAAGACGGAGCCACCAAGGCCGACATGGAAAGTGCCGAGGCTTCGCTCAAGTCGACCGAAGCCTCCGTAGAACTCATCAAGGCGCAAATTGCAAAGACCGAAGTCCGTGCCCCGTTTGCGGGTAAGCTCGGGTTCGTGAACGTGTCGGTAGGGGCTTGGCTCACGACGGGAACTTCGATTGCTACCCTCAGCGATGTGGAATATCTCAAGGCCAAGTTTGCGCTCCCGCAGCGCTATGCGTCTAGCCTCAATGTGGGCGATGCTGTTGATGTCAAGGACGAAGAACGCAATATTTCCAAGTCGGGCGTGGTGAAGGCGCTCGAGGCTTCGCTTTCCGAAAGCAGTCGTACCCGCCGGGTGATGGTGGAGGTCGACAATGCGAATGGCGAACTTTTGGCAGGTTCTTATGCGAAGGTGAATGTGTCGATGCAGTCGGGAATAGCCAAGAGCATCCCGATTCCGGCAGAAGCTTTTACGCTGGATAAAGATGGCGCTTACGTGTTCGTGGCGACTGGCGGCAAGGCGAAAATCAAGCATGTCGAAACGGGTCTCCGCACTCCGATTGCGGTCGATGTGACTGCCGGCCTCGACGAGGGCGATACCGTGATTACCTCCGGCCTGATCAGCTTGCGCGAAGGAATATCCGTGCGCATCCGCGAAATCCGCCACAATACCGATTACGAAGTGGAGTAGGGGAGCGATGAGTGTAGCGAACCTATCCGTACGTCGTCCGGTGCTCATGACGGTGATGGCGCTTGTCATCATCTTGCTCGGTGCCTTTGGCGCCTCCAACTTGGGTGTGCGTGAATACCCGAACGTGGACTACCCGCTTATCCAGGTGCGTACATCTTACCCCGGTGCGAACGCTGCGGTGGTGGAAGCCGAAGTGACCGAAATTTTGGAAGCGTCCATCAATAGTGCTTCCGGTATCAAGGCGCTGACGTCTACGAGCCGAGATGGTTTCTCTTTCATCAACATTGAATTCGAAACCGGCATGGATTTGGAAGCGGCTGCGAATGAAATCCGCGACCGTGTGAGCCGTGTGCGCCGTCGCTTGCCGGATGATGTCGATGAACCGACCGTCTATAAATCCGATAGTGACAACGACCCGATTCTGATGGTGAGTCTCGTGAGCGACAAGCTCGACCCGATGGAAGTCTCCGAAATCGCCAATAACTTTGTGAAGGAACGCCTGCAGACAATCAATGGCGTGTCCGAAGTTGCCATCTGGGGCGAGAAGCGCCCGACGGTTCGCTTGTGGATTGATCCGGTACGCTTGCAGGCGTTGGGTGTTTCCGGTGCCGAGATGTCGGCTGCGCTCAAGAAGGGCAACCTGGAACTGCCCTCCGGTTCTATCGAAGGGAGCGAGACGACGCTTTCTATCCGCACGCTGGGCCGCATTTTGGACCCGAAATCATTCGAAAACATTGCAGTAAAGACGGCTGCCGATGGTACGGTCATTCGCATTTCGGATGTGGCGGACATCCATTACGAACCGAAGGATACGCGCACGGGCTTTAGGCGCAATGGCAAGAATTCCATCACGCTCGCGTTGATGGCGCAGCCCGGCTCTAACCACGTAGAAATCGCTAACGAATTTTACAAGCGTGTAGAAGATATCCGCCGTGAAATTCCCAAAGGAGTGCAAGTCCTCTATGGTCGCGATACCTCAATTAACATCCGCGCATCCATCAAGGAAGTGGTGCAGACCATCTTCATCGCGTTCTTGTTGGTGATTGCGATTATCTTCGCGTTCCTGCGCCAGGCGCGTACGACGCTTATCCCGATGGTGGTGGTGCCAGTCGCTGTTATTGGTAGCTTCTTTGTGCTTTACTTGTGCGGGTTCTCTATCAATGTGCTGACCTTGCTTGCGATGGTTTTGGCGATTGGCCTTGTCGTGGACGATGCCATCGTGATTGTGGAAAATATCTACCACAAGATTGAAAAAGGCATGACACCCAAGCAGGCGGCTGTGGCGGGCACAAACGAAATCTTCTTTGCCGTGATTGCGACCTCGGTGGTGTTGATGGCGGTGTTCGTGCCGGTGCTGGCCCTTGGTGGAACGACCGGCCTTCTGTTCCGCGAATTCGTGGCGGTGATGATCGGAACGGTGTTCCTCTCAACATTGTGCGCACTCACGCTTTCGCCGATGCTCTGCTCCAAGTTCCTCAGCCGCCAGAAGCAAGGCTGGTTCTACCGCATCACCGAGCCGTTCTTTGACTGGATTAACCGCGTTTACGCAGTGTTGCTCGGATTGTTCCTCAAGTTGCGCTTCTTGCTTTTCCCGATTGTGGCGGGCCTCTTCGCTGCGGCTTATTTCTGCTTCAACAACATGAGTAGCGAAATGGCTCCGACGGAAGACTCCAACGCGGTCATGGTGAACATGAACATGCCCGAGGGCGTGACGCTCACGCGTACCAAGCGCATGGCCGATGCCTTTGCCGAAGAAGTCATTGCGCTCATGGATACTAACGAGTATTCCGAAATCCAGGCGGGTGCGTGGAATGCGGGCAACTCGAGAATGCGTATCTTCTTGAACGACGACAAGAAGGCGCGTCGCCCGCAGAGCGAAATTGCGCGTGCCATCCAGGTGCTCGGTAACGAATACCCCGACTTGCGCGTGATGGTGTTCGAACCGCAGAGTATCAGTACGCAGCGTGGCGGCCTCCCGGTGCAGTTCGTGTTGCAGGCTCCGAACATCGAAATCTTGCGCACGCTTGTGCCCAAGTTCGAAGAAGAGGCGAGCAAGAGCCCTGTGTTCAGCGTGGTGAATACGAACCTGCGCTTTACCAAGCCGGAACTGCATATCGAGATTTTGCGCGACAAGGCGAACGAAGAAGGCGTGTCGGTGAACGACATTGCCCAGGCGGTGCAGCTTGCGATTAGCGACCAGAGTTACGGCGAGTTCTACAAGGACGGTCGCCAGTACGATATCATCGGCGCGGTGGGTTACCAGTACCGTAGCATGCCCGAGAACATTTCGATGCTTACTGTCAAGAACGGTAAGGGCGAACTTGTGAGCCTCGATAACTTCATCACGTTCAGCGAACAGTCCGCATCGCCGTCGCTCCCGCGTTTCAATCGATTCTCCGCGGCGACCATTCAGGCGGGCCTTGTGCCGGGCAAGACGATTGGCGACGGCGTGGAAGAAATGCGTCGTATTGCAAAGCACCTGTTGAAGGATTACCCGAACGTGAGTACGGCGTTGAGCGGGTCTTCGAAGGAATTCGAGGAAAGCTCCAG
>JAEERM010000018.1 GCA_016285835.1 Fibrobacter sp. | reverse complement strand
ACATGGGCGTGTACCTGATTTGGGGTATCTCCGACAAGTGGAGCTGGCTAAGCCAGTTGCAGAGGCAGAAAGGCCTTATCTATGATGAAAACCTGAAGAAGAAGCCCGCTTACGATAGTATCGTCGCAAGTTTCAAGGCCCACCCGCCTGAGACGGTGAAGAGCCCGTACAAGGACAGCTTTGTTCCGGATACGACCAAGAAGGATTCTACTGTGACGCCGGTCGATAGTACGCAGAAGGCGGATTCTACAAAGACGACTGACACCACGAAGACGGCTGACAGCACGAAGACGACCGATTCCACCAAGACCTCGACTCCGGGCGATTCCACGCAGCAGGTTGTCGCTACTCCGGGAGATTCCTCTAAGGTTACGGCTCCAGCGGATTCGACGAAGGTGGGCGATGATACTCCTATTCATGTGCGCAGGGCGAATGTCCCGCTGGCAATGAACCTCGCCGGCCGTACGCTCAGTGTTACCGTAAGGGGTGCATCTGTCGAGGTGTTCAACTTACAGGGCCGTCCGGTGTTTAACGGCAAGGCCGTTGACGGAACAGTTTCCCTTGCCAATATGACCAGTGGTCTGTATGTGGTGCGCGTGAAGTCGGGCTCCAGCAGCCTTGTCCGCCGCATCGTTCTCAAGTAAAATTGTTGATAAATTTGAACAAAAGAGGATTCCCCTAGATTGGGGGAGTCCTTTTTTATGTTTTGAGTATATATTAATAAGGGGAGAAATTGCTGTTGAATTTGGAGAAACTTATGCCTGCCCGAATGTGCTATCGTAACATTGTCTTATGTGTTGCACTCGCTTTTTGGGTGGCTTGCAACAACGATTCAAGCAGTAATACCGCTGTTGAAATCAGTGCGCCCGACGAAGTTTCGTCCAGTTCCGAGGTTGTGACTGAAATATCGAGCAGTTCTTTATCAAGTAGCTCCAAAACTCAAGAGATTTCGAGTAGTTCTAAAATTCAGGAAGATTCCGTCTCCATCGGCATTTCGAGTAGTTCAAAAAATCAGGAATCATCCTCTTCCAGTGTGGCTTCGAGCAGTTCCAAATCGCTAACAGACGTTTCAAGTTCCTCAGAAACATATCCCTATACGCTGTGGCTCCATCCTTCGGTTCATTGCAAAAAATCGCAATACTATTCTCAGGCTTCTTGTTCTTCGTTCCGTCCAGAACCGCAAATGGACAAGCCGAATCCTCAAGCGGCACCACCTCGTTCTGGCGAGGGACCTATCACCTGTTGGGAATACCCTGTGAACACGTTTGCATGTGACAACGGAATGGTATATCCTAATAATCGAGAGTTTTCCTTGAGCGGCGATACGATTATTCAGTGTTCAATGCGTAATTTTGACGTTGGATGTGTACCTGCAGAAGAAGATTGCGCAAAAATGATAGCAGATGCAGAGGCAAGTACGGAGAATCCTCATGTGTTGGCCAATGATTCGACTGTCCTTTGCAAGCAAATGTATGAGATGAAGCTTGATACGGGATGTAATGCAGCTTCGCATGCTTTGGGAACTTCGTATGCTATATCGGTGCCTACTTGTGAAGGTTACTATGAGTGGCAAAACTGTTCTTCTTACTATTTGTGCGAAGATGGTAATCGTTACGATTATAAGGATATGCTCAAGGATGAAAATGGTAATATCTATAAGCGAAAAAAATCCGAGGAATAGCGCAAAGCGCGAATTTTCAGGAAAGGGGCCCGCGAGGGTTCCTTTTTTATATAGATTAGTGGCATGAAGCTCTTGGAACAATTCAATTACCGTGAACTCCCGCCTGTACTTTCCACCGACGCGATGCGTGCGCTTGACGCTGCAACGAAAGAAGAAATGGCACGTGATGCTGGGGACGGCTCTACGGCTGTCGATGCCGGCTATCGCCTCATGAAGCAGGCGGGTGCTGCGCTTTACCAGCATGTCGTGGATGTTCTAGGAAATATGGATGGCGCGCCCGGGCAGGGGGCGCCGCGCAAGGCGGTTGCGGTCTTTGTAGGCGGGGGCAATAATGGGGGAGATGGGCTAGTGCTCGCGAAACTGCTGATTGAAGCGGGTATCCCTTGCACCGTGTATTCGCTTGCCGCCGCCGAAAAGTTCAAGAACGAAGCAAAGTTGGCTTTGGATGATTTTGTACTGGCGGGCGGAAGGCTTGTCGCCTATGCACCGGCCGGAACGGGTGCATATTTTTCGCTGGTCGTGGATTGCATGCTCGGAAATGGCGCCTCCGGTGAATTGCGGGAATTGTATGCGGCCGCAGTCCGCGACATCGGGGACTGGAATGTCCCGGTTGTCGCGGCAGACGCCCCCACCGGTTATGACTCACGCGAGCATGTGCGCCGAGAACCCTGTATCAACGCCGTGGAAACGATGTTGTTCGGATTCCCCCGGCTTGACGCGTACATTCGCGAAGGGGGGATGTTTTTTGGTCGGCCCATTGTCGCTCCGCTTGCTTATCCGGATTCGCTTGTCTGCAAATTCGACGAAAAAATTTATCTGGCGACAGAATCCCTGATACCCCAATTGTTGCCGGAACGGGACGAATGGGGTGACAAACGCGAGCAGGGTTGCGCCATGATTGTTGCGGGTTCGGGAAATATGCCGGGGGCCGCAGTGCTTTGCACTCGGGCTGCGCTCCGCAGCGGTGCTGGCCTTGTGACGCTTGCCAGCCCGGAAGCGGTCATGCCCGTGTTGCAGGCGAAACTTTCGGAACCCGTTTTCTGTAACTTGCAAGACATGGCCGGCCAGGATGCCGACTCTGTCGATGATCGCGCAATGGCGCTTGCTCCGGCACATATTCCGCAGATTCTTGAGAAGGCAAAACATTGTCAGGCGTTTGCAATCGGGCCGGGGTTATCTGGTGCAGAATGTACTCGTGATGCCGTCCTTGAACTGCTCCCGCAAATCAAATGCCCGATGGTCATCGATGCCGATGCATTGAACGCGATAGCCTCTCTCAACAAGACCGTTGCAAGTACCACGTCGGGAGCGGCATCTTTTTTGCGTGGGATTACAATTCCGGGTGTCCTTACGCCGCACCGTCGGGAATTTGAAAGGCTTTTTGGCCCCCTTCCTGCCAGCAGCATCGATATCCCTGCCCGTTTACGTGATATTGCCCGGATTACGAATAAGGTTTTGCTCTTGAAGGGGGCGCCGACATTCGTCGCCATTCCCGACGGGCGTGTCTACGTGGTGCCGGCTTGCAATTCGGGCCTTGCCAAGGGCGGTTCCGGTGACGTGCTTACGGGTATTATTACTTCGTTCCTTGCTCAAGGGCTTGGCACGGCAGAGGCTGCTGTACTTGGTGCTCTTGTACATCAAAAAGCGGGCCGTTTAGCCCGCGAAAAAATGGGAGCTTATGCAATGCTCCCGAGTGACATCATTAAAAATATCTACAATGTGATTTAGTTTTGGGGAATCCATCCCCAATCGTCTAGATATTCATCATATTGGCAAACGACAACTTCGTTTGTCTCGCCGATAAAAACAGTTGTGCCGTCTTCGGCGATATCGCACTCAAATTTGAAGAGATCGATATCTTTCGCCACCTGATGACGATTTGCCGAAGATATGGCTTCTATCGCTTCGTCCGCATCACCGCAAGTGATGCTTGTAGTTGCAACAAAGAATAGCGCTAAGAATTTATAAATTCGCGTTTTCATCCGAACCTCATCTCACCAAAGCCCTAATCTAACATATAAAGTGATTAAAATCACGAATGTAATACAAAGAAAAGGTAAATTTTTCTTAACAATTAGGCGGAATGTTGCAGGAAGTGGAAAAAACATCTTTGTAAAGGTTTGTTTGCGCTCTTGGGGGTGTACAAACCTGTTGTCTACCTAGCATATCTTCGCATCGCCTTTTTCTACATTGGGTATATGGCCGAAAAAAATTTGCTCCTGCTCGACTCCTACGCGCTCGCGTTCCGCATGTTCTACGCTTACTCGCAAAACCCGCTCAAGAACAGCCAGGGTGAAGAGGTCTCGATGATGCACGGCTACTGGGGTGCAGTCCTCCGTATCCTCGCGAAGCACAAGCCGACGCATTTTGCGATTGCGCGCGATGTTGCCCACACGAAGACTTTCCGGCACGACCTCTATCCCGACTACAAGGCGAATCGTGGACCCATGCCCGAGGAGATGGCTGCCCAGATGCCGCTCCTTGGTGAAAGCCTTGAGGCGAGTGGCATTCCTTTGCTCTCGGAGCCGGGTTACGAGGCGGACGACGTGATGGCGAGTACCGCTACGGCAGCCGTTGAAGCGGGTTTTGATCACGTGGTCATCTTGAGCAAAGACAAGGATATGTCGCAAATCGTAAGCGACAAAATTCACCTTTTCCACTTGACGAAGGGTGCCGATGGTATTGATTTTGGCCCAGAACAAGTGCTTGAAAAATATGGCCTGCCGCCGGAGAAAATCCGCGACTACTTGGCTCTCATGGGTGATGCGAGCGACAACGTTCCCGGCGTGCCGAAGGTGGGGCCCAAGACTGCCATCCGGTTGTTGAACGATTACGGCGACATGGACAACCTGTACGCGAACTTGGATAAGATTACAAAGAAAGGTTTGCACGACAACTTGGCGAACAATCGCGAGAAGGCTTTTTTGAGCCGTGAACTGGTGACGCTCCAGACCAAGCGCGCCTTTAGCGGGAATTTGGATGCGCTGGAGTATAACGGCCTGCATGTGGATACGCTTGCTACGATGTTCAAGGAACACGAAATCAATAGCCTATTGCGATTGCTCGAAAACATTCCGAGCAAGACCGGCTTTGTGCGTGAAGGCATGGACGGCGAGGCTTCTGGAGAAGGGGCGGAACGCGCCAGTTTCCCTGTCGATGAATTGCCGACCTATATATGCGTTGACAACGATAAGACTTTTGAACAGATGAAGGCTGAATTTTCCGCTGCATCTATCGTCGGTGTTGATACAGAGACGGATGGCCTTGATCCAATGCAATGTAATTTGGTGGGACTGTGCCTTGCCGCTGCCGACGACAATGGCAAGGTGACGAAGGGCTATTATGTCCCGCTTGGACATTCCGACGAAATCGGCTTCCCGCTCCCGGTCGGGAAGAACGGCAATTTCGATTTTAACAAGGCGAAGGATTGGTTCAGAGATTTAATTCAATCACCGCGCGAACTAGTTTTCCACAATGCAAAATTTGACTTGCATGTGCTCGCTCGCGCCTTCAAGATTCCGCAGGCCGACATCGACAAGGCAAACATCATCGACACGCTCATTGCTGCATGGATGCTCTCTCCGGGACAATCCGGCCTCGGGCTCGATAACCAAGTGATGCAACGCTTGCAGCACGAGATGATTCCGATTGAAAATCTCATCGGGCGTGGCAAGAACCAGATTACGTTCAACCGCACGCCTATCAAGGATGCAACGGAATATGGCGCCGAGGATGCTGTCTATACGCTTCGCTTGTGGGAACCGCTGAAGAAGGACCTTGAAAAATTTGACTATGTGAAGTATTTCTTTGAACAGGAAATGCCTCTGTTGAAAGTTCTCTACCAGATGGAAACGGTCGGTGTCGCTATTGATGTGCCTGCCCTCAAGGTGCTGGAGCAGGAATTGCAGCACCGCATTGAAAAACTGGAAAAAGAAATCTGCGACATGGCGGGCTTCGAGTTCAACATCGGCTCTCCCAAGCAGCTCGGCGAAGTGCTTTTCGATACGCTCGGCCTCCCCGAAATCAAGAAGAGGAGTACCGATGCGGTTGTGCTTGAGGAACTCAGCTACAAGGCCCCGCACCCGATTGTCTTCTCCGTTATTGAGTATCGCGAACTCAAGAAGATGCAAAGCACTTATATTACGGTGCTTCCGACGCTGGTGAATCCGGAAACCAAGCGTATCCACACGAGTTTTATCCAGTGGGGTACCGCGACGGGTCGCCTTTCCAGCCGCGATCCGAACTTGCAGAACATCCCCGTGCGTAGCGACTTGGGCAAGAAAATCCGTGCAGCCTTCATCCCGCAGGGCAAGGACAATGTGATTCTCGCTGTGGACTACTCGCAAATCGAGCTCCGCATGCTTGCGCACCTGAGCGGAGATGCGGCACTTATCGAAAGTTACAAAGAAGGCATAGATATCCATGCCCGCACTGCTGCCGCAATTTACGGGGTGGACATTAATGACGTTACGAGCGACATGCGCCGTGATGCAAAGGTGGTGAACTTCGGCGTGCTTTACGGCATGACTGCTTTCCGCCTTTCCCGTGATTTGAAAATCCCGATGGGGCAGGCCAGGGATTTCATCGAGGGCTATTTTGGAATGTATCAAGGTGTGCAACAATACATCGAAGATATCAAGACTTCTGCCCACCGCGACGGTTATGTGGAAACCTTATCTGGTCGCCGCCGCTATATTGCGGGTATCGACAGTTCCGATCGTATGGAGTCGCAGATGGCCGAACGCATGGCAGTGAATACGCCTGTGCAGGGCTCCGCCGCCGACCTCATCAAGATTGCGATGATTCGCATCCAGAAGCGCATCAACGACGAAAACCTCCCGCTCCGCATGATGTTGCAAGTTCACGACGAACTTGTTTTTGAATGTCCTCGCGATCAGGTGGATGCAATGGCCCAGATGGTGAAAACCGAAATGGAAGGGGCCATGCTGCTCAAGGTGCCGCTTGTGGCGAGTGTGGGCTTTGGCGAAAACTGGCTCGAAGCGCATTAAGCGTTCGATTGTTGCTTTGTAGAAATGCCCCTAGTGTGATTTATTTCACACTTTGGCCAGTAAACCATTCTGTATGTAATAAATATGGATTTGCTGGGCCATTATCAGTTTAGATTTATGAATGGTGGTGAGATCCTTTGGGTGTGTCCCTATGGATGTTTTGGTATATAAATAAAAAAGGATCAACTATGAAATACAATCACGTCTCACGTTGTACGGTGATTTTGGCGTCCCTTGCCCTTGCGGTGTTTACGCACGCGCAAAGTCTCCCGAAAGCGGTCGATATCTATCCAAAGATGGGCCTCGGCTACAACATCGGCAATACGATGGAAGTTCCGGGCAACCAAGGGGGTCCCACAGGATGGGGTAACCCGTTTCCGGATGCAGCCTATGTAAAGGCAATCAAGGACGCTGGTTTCAATACCGTCCGCATCCCGTGCGCATGGGATACCCATGCCTCCAATGGCACCATCAGCGCAGGCTGGCTTGACTCCGTCAAGACGGTTGTCGATCTCGTGATTGGTAATGGCATGTACGCCATTTTGAACAGCCACTGGGATGGTGGTTGGCTCGAAGACCACGTGTTTGATGGCCGGGGCTTTGACAAGGGCGGCGAAACGACCGTTGTTGCGACAGAGATTGCGGCTAAGCAGGAAAACTACTGGAAGCAGATTGCGACCAAGTTTGCCGAATATGACGAACACCTGATTTTTGCATCCGCTAACGAGCCCGGTGTGAACGACCCGTGGAATGGCGGGGCCGACAATGGCCAGTGGGCATTTGACGAAGCCCGCATGCAGGTGCTCAAGAGCTATCACGAGGCGTGCCTCAAGGCCGTGCGCTCTACTGGCGGTAACAACGCTACCCGTATTGTGGTCGTTCAGGCTCCGCGTACTGAAATCGAAAAGGCTCCGCTCCTTTCTTCGATGTACCCCGAAGACCCGGCGGGCGCCGGCTACACCATGGCCGAAATCCACTTTTACCCTTACCAGTTCTCTCTCATGACAGGCGGTGACGAAGACTGGGGCAAGATGTTCTATTACTGGGAAGACAAGACTCCGGGTAACGATGTTGCGCATACTTGCTCCGGCACGGCGCTCGGTTCCAAACAGTCCATCGACAACCTGTTTAGCGGACTCAAGACCCGTTTCTACGACAATGGCATCCCGGTCGTGATTGGCGAGATGGGTGCGGTCAAGCGTCTCAATGCCCTTTCCGGCGATAACCTCAAGGCGCATCTCGAAGCGCGTTCTGCTTGGTACGGCTACACGGTCGCTTCGGCAAAGAAGAACGGTCTCGTTCCCTGCGTATGGGATACCGGTGACGAAGGCGATGGCAACTTCACGATTATTCGCCGTCAGGTCAACAAGTTCGGTGGCAACGTGGGCGACATCGTCGATGTGGAAACCCTAAACGCCATGCGCGAGGCCTATGGCCAGGCGAGTGTCCCGGGCAACACAATCGATTCCACTGTCAAGGAAAGCGTTTCGACCGACGATAAGGCTCTCCACATCATTTACAAAACCGTGCAGTCCGATACGAGCGAAGCGGGCACCATGCGCATCAATTTGAACGATGCCGACTGGAGCCAGTATGTCGCTATTTCGTTTGATATGCGCGTTGATGGGGTGTCTGCCGGTCCGTGTACCGATGCGACCCGCGAAGGCTGCGGTGCCGATGGTTGGGCTAGCGTGTCTGTGTTCAATATGTCTGGCGAATGGAAGTGGAAAGAAGTGAGCCTCGGAAACGTCTCGACCCTGACTACGCTAGCGAACCATAAAATTGAATTCGGCGATGGCGAAGGTAAACTTGCGATTGTCGACATTACCAAGATGAATGCAATCGGTATCAATTTGTACGGAACGCAGTTTACCGGCGACATGTACCTCGACAATATGCTTCTCTGGAAGGCCGACGGTACCGCCGATACGCTGCAGAACTTCAACAAGAGCAAGCCCTCGTTGGAAGGTATTGCCTCGGGCGAACTCATCCAGGCAAATACTACGGGTGATTGGGGTGCTAGTTCTGTGGGTGATAAGACCGGAATCTGTATGCCGCGTGTCGCAAAGGCTATGGGCCTTCGTCTGGATGTCGGCCAGGGCTTCGTTGCCGCGAACTTTACGGCAGCTCGTTCGGGTGTAGGCTCGGTGATGCTCTTGAACTCTATTGGCCAAGTGACAGCTCACCAGGAATTCTCTGCGGTCAAGGGGATGAACCGCATTGAACTGCGCAGCAACTACCGCGGCCCCGCAATGCTTGTCGTAAAACAAGGCGGCCAGCAGTTTGTGCAGAAGGTAATACTGAAATAACTTTCCTCGAATTTGGGTGTGGAAAGTCCTCCGCGGTTTATACCGTGGAGGACTTTTTCACAGGCTAAAGTTTCTTAGACTAAAAATAGTATGTGGAAATCGTGCAGATCTTTAGAGTTACTTCAGTGTCTTCATGTGACTGCACTACAAACCTTATCGCCGATAAATGCTTTGCTGCGATTTCGCCAACGCTGCCCTCCAAATTTTCCGAAGGAATCTGCTCGGTCGGGAGCGCAAAATCGCTCCAGCGAACACACTTTTGCCATTCCGATTCAGGCAAAACAACATACGGCTTGGCACCGAATACGGCATTTAGCGAATCGCTAACATCAAGTTCCACTGTTAGAGGAATTGTACTAAAATATTCAAAACACATGCCCCCCCAATTCGAAACATCGACAGGAACATTAGCCACGTTGAAACCCAAAACAACATAGGGGTCGTCCGTCATTACTTCGCGCAGCAATTCATCGCCCGTTGTCGTGTCGTTCTCCAATTCATCGTTTTTTTTCGCTTCCCGCTGCAAGGTTATATCTATACCGTCGTAAGCTAGATCAAAGTATACTGGTACTGGATATTGCGTCAAGGATGAATGGCCTCCTTTTGCAGAATCCGTTTCAATAAACCATTTGCCATCTTCAACTGCGTTCTCAGACCAACTGTCATCCGCATACCTAGCGGTAGAGACACGAGGAAATCCAGGAACTTTCTCCATGAGGTCCTCCCCACATAGTTTTCCATGCAACTTGCTCACGCAAATAGGCATATCGGTATTGCTCTTGAACTCTCTGAAAAGGTTTCCTATCGCGCCAATCCCAAAACTGTAATCGCCCTCGTCCGCTTGGATTTTAAAATTTACGCCAACTAATTGCATTGAAGCTTGTTCTCCAACATACAACTTCCATTGATCTTCGTCCACTGAGGATGAATCCCTAAGGTGATAGCTGTCCTTCAAAACTTGGGGTACATTTTCTACTCCCTCCGGCAAACGGAATTGATCCCAAGGAATGCATGTTTTTTCTATCGACAAAGATTTGGAAAGTTTTGCAGCCGGCAAGTTGTAATCCAGGATTCTGTTAAGCGAATCTAGCAAAACAAGTTCTACCGAAAGATCCGTCTCTGAATAATATTCCACACAAATTCCCTGCCAGTTCCAAGCGTCAACATATGTCGGTTTTCCCGCGGGATCTTTGGCAATATTAAAGCTGACGGCCACCGCAGGGGCTTTTTGCGATGTTCCTTGTTTCAAAGATGCCCTACCACAAAGCCCTTTGCAAAATTCTACAACGTCAATCAAAGAACTGTCCTCACCAAGCGAAACCGGCCAAGCAATAGACGATTTACCACCACGGGCTGCATCTGTTTCTATGAACCATCGGCCGTCCTGTTCCATGGGCCTGTACGAACTTTCCGCTACTTCATTCTCTTTATAGGGCGTATAAAGCAATGCCTGAACACGGTCCTTATCTTTTAGCGGGGTCCATAGGCTTCCGTCGCCACCTCCCAGCACACGCCAGCTAGAAGGATCCACGAAAAGAGAACTGGACGAGGATTTAGCGCTCTCCGCCTGAGAACTGGATGAAAGATTCTTGTGAGGCGTTTTCAGCGGATTCTTTTCCTTGGTTCCAACGTGTCGGACGTTGAATTTATATTCGCCGGAATTGGCCTGAATTCTAAATTTCAACCCGACGAGTTGACTTGCTGCCTTTTCGCCAACAACCTCTTGCCAAGATTTAGGAAGCTCATTTGACTTGGTCGAAAGCGCGAACTCATCCCAACTAACACATTTCGTTATTTCGGATCCATCCTTTGATTTTGTCAAAGATGCAGATGGCAACTCGTCGCCAAGTTCATGTTCAAGCGAGTCCCCCAAATCAAGCACGATCAATGGATTCGCTTCTGACGTATATGTCATGCAAACGCCGCCCCAGCTCGATACATCGACAGGAACGGGTTCCCCACTTTCGTCTCTCGCGATGACAAAGCCTACCCCTGCATACGGGCTGCTGGTCATCGAGCCTTTTTTCAAGACGGCGGTTCCGCACAACCCCTGACACGAATCAATAACGGACGACAAGGAATCTGCTCCTTCGGTCAATTGAGCGGGCCACGATATGTACGACGTGCCTCCTTTTTTTGCATCACTTTTGGCCTCCCAGTACCAATGACCGTCGGCGACGGCGCCTTTAGGCAATGCTGCCACACTGGCTGTAAAATCGACTCGATAATCGCCTCTCGACGGATCCCACAGGACGCTGCCGTCAGCTTGGACCGTATTCGGTTCAGTCGATGTCCCCGTAACGTTTTGGTTGTCCAGACAACCTGTAGCCGCGAGTGCAATGGCCCCGCATGTTATATAAAATTTTGTTCTCATCCTAATCCTCCTTATTGTCCACGACTTCCTTCGAAAGCGGGAACAGCTGTAAATTCAATCTGTAAACTTGTGTCAAATTGCCACATTCCGAGGCAATCGCTACAATTTTTTTGCGACATTCGTCCAGTTCGTAGACTATGCGCTCGTAGGCATCGCGGTTGACGCCCATCGTGATGCCGGTAATGTTTCGTTCGCTTGCAGTGAAACGGTCCAACGAATCAATGGCCAAATTGCCCATCTCGCGGTGCATGGAACGTATCGCGAGCGGGAGCCCTTCCTTGGAACCTTCGACAGACTTTTCGGTCTGCTCATAAACGTTTTCCGCCGTCTTCCGGAGCAATCCGCTCCGTTCAAGGAACTGGAGCGATTTGCGGATTTCAATTGCCGAGACTTCTTGCGTACACATTTTGGCGATTTCTCCCGGCATGGCACCGGGCATCATAGGGGCAAGTTCTCGTACGACCGGATTTTTCCAGCTGTCGTAATATTCAAAGGCGTCCTTGTCGATAATGCGGACTTTGTGCGCGAAGGCGATGGACTGCATTACTCCTAGGAACTTCTTCTTTTGAGAATCCTTTTTTGCATTGCCGAATTGAACCATTGCCTCGAAGTAAGTCGTTTCGTAGCCAGTGAGGCCCATAGCTTGGGCTACCCGACCCGTAGTTACTTTACTCAAGTTGCTCTTTCCTTCGCACACCAACTTGAGGTAGGAGGGCGAAGTGAATTCAGCAATTTTCGCAAACTCTCGCCACGAAAACGCAGAGGTCCTCTTGCGTTCCTCGTAGAAGTCGCTCATAAAAGCGTGGTAATCTTGATATTCAATTATCGGTTTCATACGTCTACAATTTACGTTTGAAAAATTCTCCAGTCAATAGCAAATAGAACAAAAGTGCTGATTTTGTTAAAAAATGTTGAATTTTGGTGTATCATATAACGAAATTTTGCATTATATGATACGATGTGTGCCGAAAGCGAGGGGGGTGAAACGTGCGGACAGCGCTATTATAAAGGAAAATTTTTTTTGAAAATTTTTTTGTGCTTTGGGTTGGCAATTTTGGCAGAAGTCTATGCTGTATGAAACAAGATTTTTCTTTATGAAAAATGTTGATTTTTTGTTTACTTTGTTGAAAATGTCTTCAATGCGTAGCGTTTGATTAGAAAAAAATAATCTATAAATGAGGCGAATTGGAAAAATGAAGGGGTTAACTGATTTTATATAAAACAAATTGAGTTTAGAAAAAATAAGAAAAGATTTTATTTACAACGTTGTATGGTTTACTTTATTTTATGTGTTTTCGCGATTTTTTACTTGTTTTGTATTATATTTTTCTGTACCACTTTTTTTAAAGAAGGAAGAAATATATGAAAAAAATATACCTAGCACTCCTCTGGGCGGTTTCGATGGTCTTTGCTTCGGGAGCGGATCAGCCTCTCATTAAGATGTATTCAAGGTCGAATAGCGACGCAAATTACGAAAGGTTCTTTGTGTACGCTAAAAACGAAGGAAACGTATCTGTTTCTGGTTTTAGTTTTGACATGGAACTTACCACGGAAAATGGACAAACTCCAATCGTTGATGTTTGGTACAAGCCAAATGCGACGTACACTTTGGAACAGAAAAGTTCTAATAAGTGGATACTCCATTTCAATGTCAGCGGTATAAATTTTGCGCCGAATACATCTTTCCCGAATACATCGGGCTTTAGTTTTGGCATCCATTATGGCAATTGGTCTAATGTGGACGCTTCTAACGATTATGCGTTTGCCGATGTCGGCTCCAATTACGGAGTCAATAAAAAAATACCGGTCTATGTAAATGGGGAAATTGTTTTTGGATATCCGAACGATCCTTCTGTTTGGCCTAAGAGAATTGGCGTGTTGAAAAAACATTGGGACTACGCCTGCGATGAAGAAATAATCATTCGTCTTGATGCTCAAGATGTTCCCAATTATTCTGGATTTGATGAAGGGGAAACGGTTAACGTTCCAAGTGTTTATGTTGGCAGAGGAATTGTTGAGTTTATGTATTGCGTTCTTGAATATGACGGCACGACTAACCCGCTTCCACGTGTTCCGTTTGATTATGCCGTACTCAGGCTAGATGACGCTTGCCCGGCGGGTGCGCAAAGGTTCAGACGTGTCCATGATACAGAAAATAGTACTACTTACAACTATTCTTCGGGTAACATATGGCCCAACGTGGTTAATGATAATTATGGTGATGTTAGAAAGGAATTTTGCTTTGTGCCTGCCGATAATAACTCGAACTTGCCGTATCCTGTCGGTAGCGAATATGCCGTTTTTGCCAACGTTTCCAATGCAAATATAGTGTATAGCAGACTTCGTGTGGACGACGAAAATACCTATAACCATAATAGCTGGTACTGGTACGGTGCGCCTAGCAACATCAAATCCCGAATTATGACTAATATTATGTTTGAGGAAGATAATGAAGATACGTACTACCATATTGTACAATGGTTTGAACCGAATATATTGCCGAAGCGAACGGAATTGGCAAACTCGGAAGAATTGATTTCTGTTGATGCTCCGCTTTCTCCTGTCGTTAGGGGTATTGATCATTCTGCGGTGGATGTCGAAATCAAGACTGCGGGGACTGCCAAGGTTTCCATTGTCAATGCCAATGGTGCCGTTGTTGCAAAGATTGTTAAAGAAAATCTCCAGCCAGGTTTCCATCGTGTAGAATGGCATTCTGGAATCGTTCCCAACGGGCGTTATATCGTGACCGTTGAACAGAATGGCAAGACCAATGCGAAAAATGTCATTTTGAAATAAAAAAGTTTTCAACTTGATTGTACACAAACAAAAAGGGCCCGGTGAAAACCGGGTCCTTTGCCGTCATATATTGTCTTTTCAGATTATTTCCTGCGGCGCTTTTCTTCGTCCTTTTTCTCCTGCACAATCGCGTCGATGACGGCGGCGACGGTCAGGTTGAAGATGTCGTGCACGGAGGCGTCGGAGTCGGTGAAGTGCACCGGCTTGTTCAAGCCCATCTGCACGGGACCGATGGATTCGCCTACGCCCATTTCCAAAAGCATCTTGCAAGTCGTATTTGCAGAGGAGAGGCACGGGAAAATGAGCGTGTTGACTGTCTGGCCCTTGAGTTTGTTGAAGGGGTACTTCGTGTCGCGTAGTTCCTTGTCGAGCGCCACGTTCACTTGCATTTCGCCGTCGAGCACGTAGTCGGGGAACTGTTCGTGAATCATGCGCACTGCGTCACGGGCCTTGTTGGCCGTACCGCGGGCCGCTTCCTTGTCAGATCCAAAGTTCGCGTAGCTGAGCATCGCCATCACGGGTTCGTGCGCGAAGAAGCGGACGGCGTCGTGCGTGAGCTTCACGATGTCAACGAGCGTTTCGGCGTCGGGATCGCGGTTCACGAGTGTATCGGCCAGGAAGAACGTCCCCTTGCGGGTGCTCAGGATGTGCATGGCTCCAAAGTGCTTGTACTCTTCGCGGATGCCGATGATTTCCTTCGCAAGTTCGATGGTCTCGGAGTACTTGGAGTAGCCGCCGGTAATGAGTGCATCGGCGTCGCCTTCCTTCACCATCATCATGCCGAAGTGGTTCGGTTCGAACATGTCGTCGCGGGCTTCTTCAAACGTCACGCCGTTACGGCCGTTCTCTTCGGCGTAAATGGCGGCGTACTTGCGACGGCGTTCGAATTCTTCGGGCGAACGCGGGTTCACGATCTTGATGCCCGTGAGGTCGAGCTGTTCCTTGTTCGCCATCATCTGGATGCGTTCGGGGTTGCCGAGCAGAATCGGATGGGCGATGCCTTCGATCTTGGCCTGCACGGCGGCCTTGAGCATGTTGAGGTTTCCGCCTTCGGCAAACACCACGCGCTTGGGGTTGCTGCGGGCGGTATCGCTGAACTGGCGGATGAGCTTGTTGTCGTAGCCCATCATGTCGCGGAGCTTGTCGTAATAGGCGTCCCAGTCGGTAATCGGTTTGCGGGCCACTTCGCTCTCGATGGCAGCCTTAGCGACGGCAATGGAAACTTCCGTGAGGAGGCGCGGGTCCAAGGGCTTCGGAATCAGGTATTCCTTGCCGAAGGTAAAGCGCTGGGCGTTGTAGGCGATGTTCACCACGTCGGGCACAGGCTGGTGGGCGAGGGCGGCAATCGCACGCACGGCGGCATGCTTCATGTGTTCGTTGATGCAGGTTGCGCGCACGTCCAAGGCTCCGCGGAAGATGTAGGGGAAACCGATGACGTTGTTCACCTGGTTCGGATAGTCGCTGCGGCCGGTTGCAAAGATCAAGTCGCCGCGGCTTGCCATGGCTTCTTCGTAGCTGATTTCGGGAGTCGGGTTCGCGAGTGCGAAGACAATCGGCTGGTCGGCCATGCTGCGGACCATTTCACGCGTGAGGATGTTGCCCTTGGAGAGGCCCACGAACACGTCGGCGCCCTTCATGGCGTCGGCGAGCGTTTCGATGTCGGTGCGGTCGGTCGCAAAGAAGGCCTTCGCCTCGGTGAGGCCCTTGCGGTCTTTGCGGATGACCCCCTTGCTGTCGCACATCACCAAGTTTTCCTTCTTGAGACCGAGCGACAGGTAGAGTCGCGTGCAGGCGCAAGCGGCTGCACCCGCACCGTTCACCACCATCTTCACGTTGCGGATGCTCTTGCCCGCGACTTCGATGGCGTTCAGGAGGCCTGCAGAAGAAATGATGGCCGTACCGTGCTGGTCGTCGTGCATCACGGGAATGTCAAGTTCGGCCTTGAGCGTGTCTTCGATTTCGAAGCATTCCGGTGCCTTGATGTCTTCGAGGTTGATGCCGCCGAACGTCGGGGCGATTCCCTTCACGATTTCGATGAACTTCTTCGGGTCCTTCTCGTTGATTTCGATGTCGAAGACGTCGATGCCGGCGTAAATCTTGAACAGGAGTGCCTTGCCTTCCATCACCGGCTTGCCCGCGAGAGCGCCGATGTCGCCAAGGCCGAGCACCGCCGTGCCGTTGGAAATCACGGCGACGAGGTTCCCCTTGCCGGTGTATTCGTAAGCGAGGTTGTTGTCGCGTTCAATCTCGAGACAGGGGGCGGCTACGCCCGGAGTGTAGGCTAGTCCCAAATCCGTCTGGGTGCTGTGCGGCTTGGTCGGCACGATTTCGATTTTGCCGGGTTTGCCCATGGCGTGGTATTCGAGCGCCTTTTCTTTCAAATCCTTGCTCATCCTTCTCTCCTTATATTATTACGGCGCCAAATTTAGAAATTTGGCGCCTTGCTGTAAAGATGACAGAATTCTTCAAAAAAAGTGCTTATTTTGCGTTGATTTTCGTGGTGACAAGTGTTTTTTGCTGTGTATAGACCTGCACGAAGTAGGTCCCGCGGCGCATTGTCCGGGCGATGGGTATCTGCATTTTTTCCGTGTCGAAGTCGTATTTGGCGACTACGCTACCGAGCGCGTCGAGGATGCGTACGTGCTTAAGCCCGCGAACATCTGTCTTGACGATGAGTTCCTGGTCCAGTACGAGGATGTCTGTCCGGAGTTGAATTGTGCCGTTCGGAGCGAAAAGGGTGGTGTCTTTCGATGCGTTCTTTGATGCCGAAGAACGGTGCCTTGTGGATGAAGATGATGCGGAGCTAGATATCGTATGTGACGATGTTTTTTTGGAGGAGCTTGAACCGGTGCTGGGATTCAATGCGGCAGAGGAACTCGATGCGGCTGCGGAGCTCAACTCAGCTGAGGAACTTAAAGCAACGGCAGAACTCGATTCGGGTTCAGGTTCCGTGCATTTTACTTCGATGCCGTCCTTTGTCGCAAAGCAGACCTTGTCTTCGCCTTCCTTGATGGCATTGTAGACGCCCACTTCTCCGAACTTGAAATCCTTAAACGTCTTGTTTTTGGATAAATTAAGTGCGGCTGTTATTCCGTAGTGCTCTTTATCCTGGTTTGGATAATATTCCCACGCCCTTTTATCGTAGTCAATGTGCCAGATGAGAATACCCATATTGGCTGTATCGGAAACGGCCTTGTCCCACCCGATTCTTGGGCGGTATTCGATGACGTAGTATTCGTCGTTGTTCTTGGGATTGGTCACGCTGTATGCCTTGTTCGCGTCTATCATTTCCAGCGCGTACAATTCAACTGACGGCTTTAAGTCGGGAATGGTCATCCAACCCATGGATTCGCGTTCGAATGCGCTGTATTTGGGAGGGCATCTTCCCATTTGGTAACTTCGGGTGGTGCCGTTGTACATCCCTTGCGCCATGATTTCGTATGGGCCGTAGGGTTCCGAGTCGTTTTCGTCGGGTGTATAGAAGTCCGGCAATCCGAGAATATGGCTGAACTCGTGGATGAAAACGCCAATGCCGTTATGGCCGGATTTAATATAGGCCATGGGGTCAGACATTTCGGCAATGAGCAGATAACGGTCGAATTTGTATCCGTTGTAGTCGTTTCCCCACTTGTTGTTTGAAGTGCTGTGATTGCGGCTGCCCCACCAACCTCCGGTGTAGCCTGTGTACAATTCGGGGTTGGTGTATGTCGTATAGTAATACATGTGGCCCCAAAGGTCCGATCCGGCTTCGGTTCCGGCGAGGACCACGCCAAATCCATCGATGTACTTGTCTCCGTCCTTGTCGTATTTGGACAGGTCTCCCATATCCTTTATGGCGGCGTCAATCGCCGCTTTGACGAATTTACCCTCGCCCTCGCCACCTGCGTCTCCGGCTTCGGTTGACGGAAGGTCAATCTTTACCGGGTAAACATCGAATGTCGGGTTGAACAGGCTGTCCGATGAGACGAGGAAATAATCGTGGACGCTTCCGTAATGCCCGTCTTCGGAAAATCCGACCTCGTTCAGGGAACGCCTGTACCAGGCGGTGTCGCCGAAATCGCGGTCAGCTGTCGAAACCAGGAAAACAGGGAAACGGTTTTCTCCCTTCGTGAAGGTCAATGGTTTGGGGCGATAAAGAGCCTTGCGGTTTTCTTGGGCCTTGTGCTGGAAATTTGAAAGCAAATCCCTTTGCTCAGGGTAGCGGAAAGTTTGGTTCTTGATGTGCTTGCCGATAATTTCGCGCTGGTTTAAACCTTTCAAGAAAGATTTGTCACTGGTGGATCTTTTGTCGGCGTTGTGCGCCTTGCGCCCAGAAGCTGTCGCGTTAGCGTCGGCATAGACGTAATCATTTATGGAATCGCGCACCACGAGATAGCCGTCGATCGTCGTGGCGTAATGGTAATGCTCGTCGCCGTATTGCAGAATGGTTAGGCAGTCCCCGTTTGATTGGGGGATGCATGTTGCCACCGGACTTGCGGGACGTGCCGCAGTTATGGCTGTTGTGCCCATAATGCACAGGAAAGTCAGTTTAAGGAACCTCATATCCTTAAAATACTTTAATATCCGGAAAATGCACCTGATGAAGGAGATAAAATCGTTGTCTGTTTCACAATAAAAGGCCACGATATGCTCGTGACCTTGGATTGTTTAATTTTTTTATGAGTTTAATTAGTCATTCATCATGTGGTTGTAGAACTTGCGGTAGTGATCGCGGTCTTCCGTCTTGCGGACGGCGATGGCGTCTTGCGGATGGCGGTTGAGCATGCCCGTAATCATCTGCGGGATGATATAGCCCCATTCGTACTTCTGCTGCAACGGGAGGAAGAGTTCCTCGATGGCATCGAGAACCGGGCGCAAATCGTATTTCGGGTTCTTGAGGAAGCTGAGCAAAAGTTCGGTGGTGCAGTTGCCCGCGCCGCGGCCCATGCCCGAAACAGAACCGTCGAGGTAGTCCACGTGGTTGATGATGGCCTGGATCGTGTTGGAGAAGGCGAGCTGCTGGTTGTTGTGGCCATGGAAGCCGAACTTCTTGTTTTTCACGATGCTCTTGTAACGGGCGAGTTCCTTGTCGATATCTTCCTGGTAGAAGGCGCCGAAGCTGTCGACGAGGTAGAGAACGTCTGCGTGGCATTCTTCCTGCACCTGGTGGAGCGCTTCGTCAAGTTCCGGGCCACGGTCGCGGCTTACAGCCATGATGTTGAGTGTTGTCTCATAGCCCATGTCGTGGAAGGCGTTCACCATGCTGATACCCTTGTCGATGTTCTTGACGTAGCTTGCCACGCGGAACATCTGATAGGGGCTTTCGGATGCGGGCTTCACGGCGTCCATGTTCACGCGGCCCACGTCGGCCATCACGGCCATTTTCATCTTGGATTCAATGCCGTCCTTGACCTTCCAGAGCAGGTCGTCGTCGCAGAACTTCCACGGGCCGTATTCCTTGGGGTCGAAGAGTTCGGGGGAGTTTTTATAACCCATTTCCATGTAGTCGATGCCGGCTGCAGAAAGGAGCGTGTATAATCTACGCACGAATTCAAGAGAAAAATCGTGCTTGTTGACGAGGCCGCCGTCGCGGATGGTGCAGTCGAGGACTTTGATGGTTTCGTAGTACATAGTGGCTATGAGGTCGCTTCGCTTTGAGGTGTGGGCTCGCCGCAAGCGGCTTTGAGGTTAAGGTTTATTGTTGTGAAGACAAACATAGATTATTAAGATGGAGACTGCAATAGGAGAAAAAGAAGGACGTGCGAAAAAGTGTGTTTTCTACGCTAAATATGCGTATATAATGATTGAAATGGCTTTATTCTTCAAAATTTGTTGTGGCGGAATATTTGAAAAAAGATTTCCTGTCTTTTTCCTGGCAAAAATACTTAAGGTGTTCGGTCTTTCAAAAATAGGTCAAGAAGTCTTCTTAGTTTTGAATTACGCTAAATATGCGTAGAATGATGCTAGGACAATCTTGTCTCTTTTTCCCATGTCTCGGAATCGTGTGGGTTTGCCCGTGCTGTTTCGGCTGGTTATTCGGTGGAACATCATTCGTTGTCTTGGGTCACAAGAAAAAAGGTTTACATTTCTTTTGCCCACCAATAGTATAGATTATGGACATGCACAATAAAATTTCGTATTCCTTTGTCCCACTTTTGGTTGCGTTGGCTGCTGGCAGCGCATGGTCCGAAGTCAAGTTTTTCTACAACCAGGTCGGCTACGATACTGGACTCCCCATAAATGTCATTGTCAGGAGCGACAACTCGCTGGATGGCGCCGAGTTCAAGTTGATTTCTAGCGGAAACACGGTGAAGTCGGGTACGCTTTCTTCCGGTACCAATCCGGACAACTGGCTGAACAACGGCAAGTTCTATGTGGCGGACTTGGGTAGCGATGTTGCTGCCGGCACCTACACTTTGCAGGTCAGCGAAAATGGCCAGCCACAAAATTCCGGCGAGTTCAAGGTCGAAGACAACGCCTTGGCGCAGAAGACTCTTTCTACGGTGCTCGATTACTTCTACAACGATCGCGCCGAGAACGAGACCATCAAGAACCAGGACAAGAGTTTGCCCATTTACAAGGGCGATGGAAAGACTCGCGATGTGCACGGCGGCTGGTACGATGCCAGTGGTGACGTGAGCAAGTACCTTTCTCATCTTTCCTATGCAAACTACCTGAACCCGCAGCAGATACCGCTGACCGTGTGGGCTCTTGCGTTTACTGCCGAACGCATTCCGGCCCTGCTCGGCAAGACGTCGACCAAGGCCAAGACCAAGGACGAGGCCGTGTACGGTGCTGACTTCCTGTTGCGCATGCTCGATGAACAAGGCTTCTTCTACATGACGGTTTTCGACAAGTGGGGCAACCCGTTTGACAAACGCGAAATTTGTGCGTTCGTCGGGCCCGATGGCGACAAGTCAAGTCAATACCAGACAGCGTTCCGCGAAGGCGGTGGCATGGCGATTGCGGGCTTGGCTCGTGCGGCGCAACTCAAGACGAATGGCGATTCCACAAGCGAACAGTACCTCGCTGGTGCCAAGCGCGCCTATGCGCATCTGACTTCCAAACAAAGTATCGGCGGAAATTGCGAATACTGTGACGACAACAAGGAAAACATCATTGACGACTATACGGCGCTCCTTGCCGCGACCGAACTTTATGAGGCTTCGCATGATTCCAGCTATTTGAAGGATGCCGGCAAACGCGCGGAACACCTTGCAGGCCGTCTCAGTGATGATGGCTATTTCTGGAGTGACGATGCCAAGACGCGCCCGTTCTGGCATGCAAGCGATGCGGGGCTCCCGCTGGTTGCCCTGGTGCGTTATATGGAAGTGGAAGCCAATGCTAGGGAATATGAGCCGTGCCCGGCCAATACGGAGTGTACCGTGGATTACACTCCGGAATTGAAGACCGCCAAGGCTGCGGCCAAGAAGCATTTTGACTGGCTTTTGAAGGTGACGGGGAAGGTGGACAATCCGTTCGGCTATGCCCGCCAGACCTACAAGACGAATGGTGCCATCAAGGACGGGTTCTTTATCCCGCACGACAACGAATCCAATTACTGGTGGCAGGGCGAGAGCGCCCGTATCGCAAGCCTTGCTGCGGCTGTTTTATACGCTCACCGCATCTTGGAAGCTGACGGCGATGCTGGTGCCGACAAGTATGCTGTCGACCAGCTGGACTGGATTCTGGGCAAGAACCCCTATGCCACTTGCATGATGCAGGGAAAGGGGACCAAGAACCCGCAGAAGTATGATGGACAGTCTGAGTTCGATGCCACTCTCGATGGCGGTATTGCAAACGGCATCAGTGGCAAGAATCAGGACGGTTCGGGAATTGCTTGGACCGACGACGGCGTTGCTGCTGTAGGCTTTGATGCTCAGAAGGAAGCTTGGCAGGTGTGGCGCTGGGACGAGCAGTGGCTGCCGCATAGCACGTGGTACTTGATGGCTGTCGCTGTCCGTTATGACGAGGTAAAAGTGAAAATCCCGGCCCTGCCGGATCCGCTGCCGCCTATTGATACGGCGGATGCCGATTCGTCGAATGATAAGCCGGGTAAAGATGACGATGCTATTCCTCGCGTAGAAAAACTCCTGCCGCATCTCAATATCTCGGTGAACGGTAACGCAATCCATATTGAATTGTCTGGCCGTGCGGGCGAGACGGTGCAGGTGTTCAACCTTTCGGGCAAGTGTGTCCGAACCGAAAAGCTTGTCGGACATTCCGTGACTATTCGGATGCCGGAAAACCAAGGCGGAATCTACCTTGTGAGGGTGGGTAAACTTGGAATCCGAAAGATTGTGATAAGATAGCAGGTGGGCCGCGGAAAGCGGCCCTTCTTTTTATTTCTTCTTGAGCAGTGTGCCCGTCACGGCCTTGTCGTGGTCGAACGTAGCTGCGGCAATCGATTGCACCTGCGATGCGGTCACCTTGTTCAGGTTCTCGGCCCAGTCGAGGAATATGCGGTAATCGCCGTACATTTCGTACCAGGCGAGCATTGTGGCTACGTTTTCCATGTCGGTGAGGCTACGGACTAGGCCTGCGTAGGCATGGTTCTTTACGCGCTGGAATTCGCGTTCGCTTACGGGGGTCACCTTCAGCTTTTCGAGCTCTTCCCAAACAATTTTCTCGACCTTTTGCACGTCGGCGTCGGGGCGCAGGTTCACGCGGACCGAGAATTCGGATACGTACTTGTTGGGGCTGTTGCTTGCGCTGGTGCTGACGGCGAGCTTTTCTTCTTCGACGAGCCTTTTGTACAGGCGGCCGGAGCGTCCGTTCAGGACGCCCTCGACGATGTCGAGCGCGTAAAGCGACGGGTCACCCACCTCGGGTGTCTTGAATACCAAATTGAACAGGTTCGGCGCATCGGGTCGCGTCACGGCGAGTCGCTTTTCGCCGGCCTGCTCCGGGTCGCGGATGGTGAGCGGTGGGAATTCCTCGCCGGCAGGAATCGCGGCGAAGTACTTCTTGACCAAATCCATCGTGGCCGCCGTATCCAAATCGCCAGCCAGCACGAGGATGGCGTTGCGCGGTTTGTAATACTTGCGGTAATGTTCTTCGGCCATTTCGCGAGTCAGGTTGTCGATATCGCTTGGCCAGCCGATAGTCGGCACGCGGTACGGGAATGCCTCGTAAATCAGTGAATTCAGGCTTTCGTAGTAACGGCCTGTGGGCTTGTCGTCGTAGCGCATGCGGCGTTCTTCGCGCACGACGGAGCGTTCGGAATAGAATTCGCGGAGCACGGCGTTTTGCATGCGGTCGGCTTCGAGCCACATGAACAGTTCAATCTTGTTCTTGGGGAGCGTCACGATATAGGCTGTCATCAAGTCTGTCGTGAACGCGTTGAGCCCAGTGCCGCCAGCGGCCTGGTAGGCTCCCCACAGTTCGTCTTTCACAAAAATCTTGCGATGCTCGTTCAGCACGGAATCGTGCTTTGCGTTTAGATCTTTGAGCTTTGCCGTGTCCCCGGCCAGTTTCGCGGAACGGATGAGCGCTTGCAGACTATCCTGTGTCTCCATAAAACGCGCATCGGCAACGCTGTCCGAGACGCCGACCTTCTTGGTGCCCTTGAAGAGCTCGTGCTCCAGGATGTGCGCAAGGCCTGACTTGCCCGGGACTTCGTGTACCGAGCCTGTCACGTAGAACAAGCGGCAGCTTACTGTGGGCGCCTGCTTGTTGGGGTGCAGCAAAACCGTGAGCCCGTTGGGGAGAACTTCCTTGTGTACAGGGAGGTTTACCGCGGCCAACGCAAAGGCCGGAACAAGGGCTATGCCGAAAATCGTGCGGAAGAAATGACGTGTCATGGCAAACAAGATAGCACTTTTTCGCGTCACAAACAAAACCGACTCCTGTCTAGGGCCGGTTTGCTAAGGGTTTGGCTTGTCGCCGAGTTGTGTTGAACCCTAGAGGTCCTTGATGGCGAGCAGTTTTCCCATGTCTTCGAGGTTGATTTCGAAATCCAGGTTCGCGTTTTGGCGAATGTGTTCGGGGCTTGCCGATTTGGGGATTGGCAAGAGGCCCAGTTGCAACACGAATCGGCTTGCTAGCTGGGGTACCGACACACCGTATTTTTCCGCCATTGCGCAGATCTCGGGCACGCTTGCGAGGCGGCCCGTGGCGTTTGGCGAATAGGCCTGCACCAAAATGCCGTTGGTGTGGCAATATTCAATGAGTTCTGTCGGGACATGCCCGATATGCACGCGAATCTGGTTTACGGCGGGCATCACGCGACAGCCTTCCATTATGTTGTCCAAATCCTCGATTTCGAAATTCGACACGCCGATAGCGCGGAAACGCCCGGCAACGTAGGCTTCTTCCATGGCGCGCCAGACTTCCAGATTCTCGCCATAGTAATCCCGCCCCTTGAAGGGGCTATTCATCTCGCTCCAGGGTTTGGGCGCGTGGATGAGCATGAGGTCTATGTGCCGGCAGTCCAGCCGCACGAGTGATTCTAGGATGTTTTTCTCGGCTTCTTTGTACGACTTGACTTCGGCGGGAATTTTGGAGGAGACGAAAATGCTTTCGCGGTGAATGCCAGTGGCGGCAAGGCCCGCGCGGATGCCTTCTCCCACACCTTCCTCATTTTCGTAGGCAATGGCGGTATCGATATTCTTGAAACCGGCGTCGATAGCCGCTGCAACGGCGGTTTTTGCCGTTCCGTTGGGAACTTGCCAAGTCCCAAGCGCAACCTTCGGAATCCGCTGGCTGTTATTCAGTTTGTAGAACTCGTCGAGAACCATGATCACCTCCCGTGAAAATGAATACGCTGGAGCGCATCTATTTTATTATAAACAAAAAAAGGCAAAAAGAACCACCTCGGGAACACCCATGTTGGAATATTCACTATAGTGGTTGTTTTTTGCTTGTTTAGCGGGTTATTGTCTTGGTTTCGCCGCGGGCGGCCCGTTCTGGAGTGTACGGGTCAATATGGACAAGCGCGTCGACCACGTTTTCGCCACAGTCAATGAGCTTTTGTTCCACATCTTCGGCAATGTCGTGGGCGGCCAGCAAGGTCATGTCGGCAGGGACGACAATATGCAAATCTACGTGCAAGTCGTTACCCACATACCGCGTGCGGAACCCGTGGATGCTGATGACTTCGGGGAAGGATAGGGCAATATTTTTTAGCTTCTCCGAAACTTCCTTGGATGCGCCCTGGTCTGCCACCTGGTGGATTCCGGGCCATGCAATGTCCTTGGCGGAGTGCAAGATGAAAAAGGCTACGATGATGGCTCCGACGGCATCGGCAAACCAGAGTTCCGGTATGGCGATGACGGTCACGACGGCGACAACTACGGGAATGGAACTGAACGCGTCGCTCCTGTGGTGCCAAGCATTGGCTTCTAGGGCTTGGCTTCTAATTCGCTGGCCCGCCTTCTTTGTATAATGGAACAGGGCTTCCTTGACGAGGATGGAAACTAGGGCCATGACAGCTACGGGAAATTCTGGCTTCTTACATTCGCCGGCGATCAAGTTGCAGACGGCGTTGTAGCCGATTCCGATGCCGACGACGGCCACGGCAATGCCGATGCAAATGGTAATCAACGTCTCGAAGCGGCGGTGCCCGTAGGGGTGCTCTGCGTCTGGTGGCGAGTTCCAGAAATGGCTCCCCACGATGACGGCAATATCTGTGATAAAATCGGATGCGCTGTGGATGGCGTCGGCGACGAGGGCCTGCGAGTTGCCGAGCGTGCCCACGACAAATTTTGCGATAGAAAGAACGGCGTTCCAGGCGAGCCCTACCCAGGTCACCTTGCGAACTTCGGCACTGTCATCTTTCTTGCGAACGCGCGTCATGTGCACTAAACTAGTAAATAAGCAAGTTTGCTGAAGCGAATTATTATTTAAAATCCCCAATAAGCCATGTTTTTTTAATCAACGAACCGTTTTCACGAATGAGTTTTTCTTATTTCTATTTCAGGGATTTCTTGTAGTCTTCGCAGCGCTTCTTTTGGCGTTCTAGGATTTATCTAATGAAGGACTCTCATAATAGTATAGCCGGAATCTGTATCATATGTTTGAATATTGCTATACACAGGGGCTTTAACAAAGGCTGTATCGCCTCGGACTTCTTGATATTCGGGTTTTAAGCTTCCGTCGGGTTTGTATAGGTTCTCTTTTTTTTCTCCAATAATGTATTCTTTTATAATTTGATAGTTCTGCCAAAAGATATAGTGAACAACGCCCACCCTATTTGTCTGTTTATGGATGTCGTTTAGGAAATCAAACTCGTCTACAAAAGAAGATCCATCTGCGTATACTACCGAATCTACAGAAACGTCTTCACAATCTTTGAAGAAACGGGTAACCTCTTCGCCAGTAGAGCTGTAATGATCTTTGTCATGTTCGATTTTATTGACTTTGAGAATCACCGTTCTTCCGTTAATCACTCTTTTTTCTGTTCCAAGGTCTTGACTCCTGATAAGAACCGTATTCGAAATTTGTTGACTGCTATCAGTTGCAGATGTGAGTGAAATGAAAAGAAAAATAATTAGTATAAAAAAAATCATTCGTTGCATAGAACTAAATATACCTTTGTTAATAAGTATATGGTTTCAGAACCATCCTTTATCCAAAAGCTTAGTTTCAAGAAAAACAGTATCTCCGTGAACGCTTTTATAATAAGGAAGCAAATTTCCGTTCTTATCCTTCAGACGCGCTTTGTCTTCCATGTTGATTATATAAGATTTTATAATCTTTCCATGATTGTCATATTGATTAAAATGTTCTTCACCCGATATATAGCGGAATCTCTTTAAAGAACCATGTTTTTCCGCGATTTCATAAGTTCCATCGGGATTAACCACGGAATCCTTAAAATACAATTCTGTTCCAACACTTTCATAGGAATATTCAAGATGCACACCATCAAATGTCGAATCCCTTCGCACGGCTTCATTTACTTTGATTGTGTCTCCTTTAAAACTAATAATATTTATAACAACAGACTTTCCAAATTTTGTTCCTTTTGGCGAGTACTCTTCAGATGCGGTAGCAAGTGTAAAGAGTGCAAACATAGAAAAGAATATTACCTTTGAGAACATGATATGGACGCCCTATTTTGATTTGTTGGATTTTTTCTAATTAATGAACTGGCCGTCACTTTTGTACTCTGGATCCCAAAAAACAGTATCGCCACGGATTTCTTTATAAATAGGAAGTAATTTTCCCTTGTCGTCATATAAACGCGCTTTTTCTTTGCCGATGGAAAAAATTTGTATTAAATGATTTTCATTGTTGTATATGAAAAAAGTCTGTTCGCCGGATTCTTCTCGTTGCCTCGTCACATGACCGCGTTGTTCGTTTATATAATATGTTCCATCTGAATATACAACGGAATCTATTGTTACTCCATTTCCACTCTTGTGGAATGTGGTACGCATTTTTTGCTTTTCCACCATATATACGTTGACTTCAATCGTGTCTTTCCCGTAAACGAGTTTTTCTTTGCCAAGATCAACAACACCGGCAGGTAGGCAATTGCTTTCATCTCCCCAGGCGAGGGTGAAAAATAACGATATAAACAGGATGAATTTCAGGGGCATGTTTTTCTTCTTCTTGCTTTTCTGCTGCCTTTTAGAATATACTTTATTTTGAACAAAAAAAGGAACCCTTGCGGGTCCCTTCTCAGTATTTTTTCTGCTCTTTCAAACCCTTAGGTATCTTTGCGCTTGTAGAGGTAGCCTTCTTCGTCTCTGAGCATTTCTTCTTTTTCGTAGCTGTTTCCGTCTTCGCATTTGAAAAAAAAGTCCTCTTGCAGGTTCTGGTAGGTGAAATCTTGAGTTCCTGCGGTGTTGGTTCTTGTTCTGTATGTTATTTTACAGTTGATGGTTGAGTCTTTCGCTAGTTTATAAGGAAAATCCGTACTTGCTTCCGCTTCTTCTATGTCCTTCGCAATTTTTTCTTTTGTCGGGATCCATTTGCCATCGTCTGTATAATCTTGTTGTATGAGCAAGCCCTTCTGGGGAAGAAAATATGGGCTGCCGGGATACATGCTTCCGTCGTCGCACTTGAATATGGCATAGTCATGGTTTTGGTCGGCACAAACGGGTTGTTGTATAGTGCCATAAAGGGGTGTGTTTTCCTGAAGTTCGGCAATGACTTGCGATCGAGGCTTGGACGAAGGACAAAAAGATATGTGGTGGTATGTCGAATCCTTGCAGTGGACGGAGGGGTCGTTGTCTAGCGTATAGGGGTAGTCGGGATTGACATAGGTGGAACTGCTTTCGGGAGTGATTGCATCGCTGGATGAACTTTCCGCAGGCGCCGTTTCGCTTGAGGTCGGTGTTACGCTACTGCCGGGAATATCGGAACTTTCTGGCGGAATGGTCACGTCGGGCGCGGAGCTGGAATCGTTATCGCAGGCGGCCCAAAAGAGGGCGGCGATGCATAGGGCGATTTTACGTTTGCTCTTTCGAATAGACATAATTACTCCTCGAAAAACGGTTTCCTATAAAGGAATATACATTTGAAAAAATAGTACGTATAGCTTATGCGAAAATCTCTTTTGACAAATTGTAAAAAAGGAACCCTTGCGGGTCCCTTTTTAGTATTGCCTTTCGACAGGCTCAGGGCACTTGTAAGTTTGCTGAGCTTGCCGAAGCAACTTGTGCGGCTCTTACTTGATGATGAGCATCGAGTCGTCCCAAGCTTCGTGCTTTTCGAGGCCGAGGAGGTTGGCCGTCGTAGCAGCGATGTTGGAAAGACCCCAGTCGCCTTCCTTGAGGCCGAGCTTGCCGCCTGTGACGTTATCGTAAAGGATGCACGGCACCTTGTTGAGCGTGTGGCTCGTCTTGGCCTTGAACGTACCGTCCTTGTTGACCTTCGGCATGCCGGTCTTCTTGTCGATTTCGTACATTTCGTCGGCGTTACCGTGGTCAGCCGTGATGATAGCAACACCACCGAGGGCGTCAATCACCGGGAGCAAGCGGGCGAGGCCGATGTCCACAGCTTCGATAGCCATCGTAGCGGCGCGGAAGGAACCGGTGTGGCCCACCATGTCGCCGTTCGGGAAGTTGCAGCGGAGCGTCTGGTACTTGCCGCTCTTCAAAGCTTCGATCATGGCGTCGGTGATTTCGGCAGCCTTCATCCACGGGCGCTGTTCGAACGGAACAACGTCAGATTCAATTTCGAGGTAGGTTTCGCCGTCGAACTTGCTGGAACGGTTGCCATTCCAGAAGTAGGTCACGTGGCCGTATTTCTGCGTTTCGGAGCAGGCGAACTGCTTCACGCCCGTTTCGGCAAGCCATTCGCCGCTGGTTTCCTTGATGGCCGGAGGCGGCACGAGGAAGCGGTTCGGGAGCTTGAGGTCGCCGTCGTACTGGAGCATGCCGGCGTAGCAGACGTGCGGGAAGCGCTTGCGGTCAAATTCGCTGAAGGATTCTTCTTCGAAGGCACGGGTGATTTCGATGGCGCGGTCGCCACGGAAGTTGAAGAACACCACGGAGTCGCCATCGTTGATGGTTCCGACCGGCTGGCCGTCCTTCGCAATCACGAACGGAGGCAAGTCCTGGTCAATGGCCTTGGTTTCGCCACGGAGCGTTTCGATAGCCTGTGTAGCGTTGTCGAAGTAGCGGCCTTCGCCGAGCACGTGGGTCTTCCAGCCGAGTTCCACCATCTTCCAGTTAGCATTGTAACGGTCCATGGTAATCTGCATACGGCCACCGCCGCTAGCAATGCAGACGTCGAATTCCGGGCTGCGCAGTTCGTCCATGAACTTTTCGAACGGGCCCACATAATCGAGAGCGGAGGTTTCCGGCACGTCACGACCGTCGAGGAGGATATGCACACGAACCTTCTTGAGGCCTTCCTTCTTGGCCTGGGCGACCATGGCCTTGAGGTGGCTGATGTTGGAGTGAACGTTACCGTCGCTGAAGAGGCCGATGAAGTGGAGCACGGAACCGTGATCACGCACGTTGGAGGCGATTTCCTTCCAGGCGTCGCGGCCGAAGATGTCGCCGGAGACGATGGCGTCTTGCACGAGGGCGGCACCCTGGTTGTACACCTGGCCGGCACCGATAGCGTTGTGGCCCACTTCGGAGTTACCCATGTCTTCGTTGGTCGGCATACCCACGGCGCGGCCGTGAGCCTTCAGGAGCACGTTCGGGTACATCTTGAAGAGGTTGTCGAGGGTCGGGGTGCGGGCAGCCTTGATGGCGTTGCCTTCGACCTTATCGGTGATGCCAAAACCGTCCATCACGATGGTGACGACGGGTCCCTTGATACCGGGGAAGTTGGAAAGTTTCTTGAGCATGATTTACTCCGTATTTAAATTTACGGGCGAAAATTTAGAAAAATAAAAAGGTTCCCCAAAGGAGGGGAACCGTTGAAAATCGGTGTTTTGTGACTTATTTCTTTTTAAACATGAAGATGGTCAGGTCAAAGTTGCCGTTTGTATCCGGAGTGTCCGATTTTTCCTGCAACGTGAATGCGTAGAATCCGTCGCCCGTTTCTGCGTTGTAGTTGGGGCCGATCGCAACATAGAACATGAACGATTCAAATTCGCATGTTGCTGCAAGGCTGCTCTTTTTGAATCGGAAGTCGCTCAGGTGCGCTTGCTCAGGCAGTTTCTTGATGGTCCAGTCATCACTAAAGTCTTTATCCTTTTTGTTGCTGTAAGGCGCCACTTGTATTCCGTTTTTGCCATGCACTGTAATCTTTCCAGTCAATTCATCGGCTGTGAAGACAAGGTCTGCTGTGGCGTTTGAAACAGAAGTTCCTGTTTCAAGCGAAATGCCGGTGGCATTCTTTGTTCCGATATTAATCACGAACGGAGCGAGTTCTACGGATTGCGCGGCCAATTGTTCTTGTGATTGTGGCGGGGTCTCTTGAACCTCTTCACAGTGTTTTTGATCGCGTACAAACATTACTGAGTCTATGGAAACAAACATATTGGGGACATTGATATCGTATGTGGCATTGTAAACTGCGTAGAGCATGAATGTTCCGCAGTCGCTCTTGTTGTTGTCTGTGATGTTGGCAGAAAGGCTACCCCAGTTGATATTTGGGGTCGGCGCTGAGAGGCTGTTGTATGAGAGCTGTAGCGGTGTTTGTTGGCGTGCACCGGTTTCTGTAACCTTTGCAAGGATTAAAGAAACCTCGGTAAATGCTATTTCGGCATCGGCCGGAATGGCTGTGGTGTCCAACAAGTCGAGTATTGCACCGCCTTCGATTTTCGCGAAAGTCCCGTCACCATTGAAATCAACGCTCAATGGACGTGGAACAATGGGAGAAAGTTCGGTTGGCGTGGCAAGATCAGGGGGTTGATCCACAGTAGTAGTGGTTGTACCCGGATCGGAAGGGCTTGAAGATTCGTCATCGGAACATGCTGTGAACCCAACCAATGCAATTGCACTTGTTGCAATCATCAATAGATAGTGTGAAAATGGGAGTTTCATAAATCACCTCTTTTGTCTTTTCGTCTGTGCTTAAAAATAAACAAAAAAATAAAAAAACATACAATATAAGGAATTTGAATCAAAAAAATGTGACCAAATTGGCCTCCAAGTGTGTTAAAAAACACTTACAAATGCAAAAAACTCCGAAAGTTGCTTAAAACCTTCGGAGTTTTCTGAAAAATTAAGGATTCTTTAGGAAAATACTACTTCTTGTAGTAGATGATTGTCAGAGGCCTGTCTCCATTTACGTTAGGAATGTCCTTCTCATCAAGAGTGAGTGCAAAGAAATCGTCCCCAGTATCGGCGTTGAATGCAGGACCAACAACAACCCAGAATGCGTCAACGTCGAATTCGGCTGCGGATTCGGCGAGCTTGTTCTGTGAGAATCTAAAATTGCTTATGTGTGCGGGGGTTGGCGGCAGCCTCTTTTTGGTCCAGTCGTCACTAAAGTCTTTATCATTTTTGTTATTATATTTAGCGACTTGATAACCATTGACTCCAAAGAGTGTGAGCTTACCATTTTCGTCTGCTTCCATTCTAATTTGGGCTTGTGCCATAGGAACTTCAATGCCTTCGGTGAACGAGAAACCATTGATTGCCGAGGTGGACATCTTGCCAATGTATTGGTTGAATTCTGCTTCTGATTCGATGGCATCTGCGGCAGAAGACGATACCGGCTCCGGATCCGGCTCGCAGGCTTGGGCCGAGCGGACGAATTCTACAGAATCAACCGACGAAAACTTGTCGGGAATTTCGAGGTCGTTTGTTGCTTTGAGAACGACATATAGCTTGAATGTTCCGCACTGCGTTTTTTCTGTGTCAGTTATGCTTGTTTTCATGGCGCCAAGATTGACGGTTGCTCGCGGGAACTCGGGCTTTTCATAATAGAGCTGAAGTAGAGCTGGAGCATTCTGCCCCATTTCGTTCACATAGGCAAGTATAAGTTCGACATCGGTGAATACCGGGTCGTTGTCGTTATCGGCGTTTGTTGTTGTGTCAGCGCCGTCTAGCGTGGCGCTTCCTTCAAACTTAATGAATGTTTCATTACCATTGATTTCAGCTACAGGCGGCTGGAAGCGGATGGGGGAGTTTTCCGTTATTGTAAAGGAAGACAGGATTGGCGTTTCGGACGAAGATGAAACTACAGGATCTTCTTTATCCGGGGCCGAGGGGTCGTTGCTGCCACCACATGCAAACATTACACCAGTAAATGCTGCAAAAAGAGCAAGCAGAGATACACTCTTTATAATGTCGTATTTCATTTTGTTTCCTCTCTATATATATAATCCTTGAAAATAAACAAAAAATGTGAAAATGTGTCCATTCCGATATGTAAAATTCAGTATAAAAAGGGGTTTTATTCTAAAAAGAGTGAGAAATTTAACGTATTTTTGTAAAAAAATGGTTGCACGGCTGAATCCTTAAAAAAAAGACCTACTTAAGTCCCCTGATAATGTCCCTAATCCTTGCAGCTTCCTCAAAGTCGAGACGTGCGGCAGCCTCCTTCATCTGGCGCTCCAGGTTTTCCAGTTGTGAGTTGTCAGTTGTGAGTTGTGAGTCTCGAACCTCGGACCTAGAGCCTTTCTTTCGTCTTTCGTCTTTCGTCTTTCGTCTAGAACTGGGCTGTAGCGGTTCCATCGGGCGGATGCCTCCGGAGGTCCCTGAGCTTGTCGAAGGGCCGTCGTCTTCCCAGTTTTCGTCGACGGAATCATCGCCGTCTATTCCGAGCGGGTCGTTGATTCTCAGGTCGTCTTCTAGCTTGCGGGTCACGGACTTCGGCGTGATGCCGTGTTCCTTGTTGAATTCTTCCTGAACGCTGCGGCGACGGGCGGTTTCGGTGACGGCCTTCTCCAGACTGTCGGTCATGTTGTCGGCGAATAAAAGTACGGTGCCGTTCACGTTGCGGCTTGCGCGTCCCATCGTCTGGATAAGGCTGCGGTAGTTGCGCAGGAATCCTTCCTTGTCGGCATCGAGAATCGCGACCATGCTCACTTCGGGCAGGTCGAGGCCTTCGCGCAGCAGGTTGATGCCCACGAGAACGTCGAATTCTCCGGTGCGAAGCCCGCGGATGAGTTCGTGGCGTTCCAAAGTTTTGATGTCGCTGTGCAGGTAACGCGCGCGAATGCCCGCTTCCACGAAGAAGTCGGTGAGGTCCTGCGCCATCTTCTTGGTGAGCGTCGTGACGAGCACGCGGTTGCCGTTTTTGACGACTTCCTCGATGCGGTACAACAGCACATCCATCTGGCCCTTGATGGGGAACATCTCGATTTTCGGGTCCAAAAGTCCGGTCGGCCTGTTGATTTGTTCGGTCACCACGCCGTTCGTCTTGGTGAGTTCGTAATCGCCGGGTGTCGCTGAAACGAAAAGCACCTGCTTGGGGTACATGTATTCGAATTCGGCGAAGTTCATCGGGCGGTTGTCGAGCGCGCAGGGGAGGCGGAACCCGTACTGCACCAGCGTCGTCTTGCGGCTCTTATCGCCTTCGGCCATGCCGCCCACCTGCGGGATACTCACGTGGGATTCGTCCACCATCAAGAGCCAGTCGTCGCCGAAGTAGTCGATGAGCGTGAACGGGCGTGTACCCGGTGCGCGGTTCTCGATAATACGGGAGTAGTTCTCGATGCCGCTGCACTGTCCCGTCTCGCGGATCATTTCCATGTCGTAGCGGGTACGGCTGCTGAGGCGTGCCGATTCCAGCACCTTGCCTTCCTTGTCGAGTTCCGCGAGGCGCTCGGTGAGTTCCACTTGCATGCGTTGCAAGATGCCCGCGCGGCCTTCTTCTTTGGTCACGAAGTGCTTTGCCGGAGCGATCGTCATCTCGTCCAGTTCCTGCGTGACTTCGCCGGTGACGATGTTGAAACGGCAGAGCCTGTCGACTTCGTCTCCAAAAAGTTCAATACGCAAACCTTCTTCGTCGTAGCTCGGGTGAATTTCAATCACGTCGCCGTGCACGCGGAATGACCCGCGTTCCAGGCTGAAGTCGTTGCGAGTATATTGAATTCGTACAAGGTCGTGCAGAATCTTGTCTCGGTCGTAAACGTCACCCTTCTTGATTCGCACCATCAAGTCGAAATATTCACTGGGGCTTCCCAAACCGTAGATGCAGCTCACGGAGGCGACGATAATCACGTCGCGGCGGGTCAATAGATTCGCTGTAGCACGCAGGCGCAGCTTGTCAATCTCGTCGTTGATGCTGGCGTCCTTCTCGATGAAGGTATCCGTGTGCGGGATGTACGCTTCGGGCTGGAAATAATCGTAATAGCTCACGAAGTATTCCACCGCGTTGTGCGGGAAGAACGCCTTGAATTCCTGGTAGAGCTGTGCCGCGAGCGTCTTGTTGTGCGTCAAGATGAGCGTCGGCTTGCCCACGTTCTTGATGACGTTCGCCATCGTGAAGGTCTTGCCCGAACCGGTCACGCCAAGGAGCGTCTGGAATTGCTCGCCGCGGCTAAAACCTTCGGTGAGTTCTTCGATGGCTTTCGGCTGGTCGCCCGCCGCTCCGTAAGGGCTCACGAGCTCGAAGTTCGCGCGCGTGTTGGACTGGAACTGCTTCAGGTGTCCCGGCAAACTCTGTTCGGGCGGTAGCGGCTTCGCTATCGGTTTCGCATACGGGTCGGGAGTGATTGTCTTGCGTGCGCGGGCCATGGGGGAGTGGTTGGTAAATAGTGGTTAGTAAACAGTAGGCAGTAAACAGTAGGGTGTAAGCGGTGGGTTGTGGGAAATATAGGTTTTCTGTGCTTGCTCGATGCTTGTCTTTTCTATTATTTGTGCATTCAATGGAGGTGAGTATGGAAGGTAAATCTTTCCCTTGTGAAAATTGCAGGTTGCGTGCCAAGTACGATGCAAATCCGAAATCAATTCTCGGACGCTTGTGGCGTTTCCATATCAAGTTCTGCCCGGGCTGGAGGGCTTATTTCAGGAGTCTTCCGCATGAAAGACAGCAGGACTACGTCGAAAGATACGGCTTGAAATAGACTTGTTGTATTTGACGTTATCCCGCAATTTGGCTATATTTGCGCTACTCCTAACAAGGTCGGGCTCGAGTAGCTCAGTTGGATAGAGCAATTGCCTTCTAAGCAATGGGTCGTGGGTTCGAATCCCGCCTCGAGTATAAAAAAAGACTCCCCGTGAAGGGAGCCTTTTTTGTTGTGAAAGTCTTACTTCTTGAACATCTTGTTCAGTGTGGCGCGCAAGTGATTCATGTTCGCGTCGTTCAGTGTTTCGTAGCGGTAGAATGTTCCGTCTTTTTGAACAAGGTAGACAACGGGGATGTATCCTGTACCGTAAGACGGGCCGAACTTGCCTTCGGAGTCCTGGAATACTGGGATGACCGCATGGAACTGATCGATGAACAGGCGAATGTCGTTTTTCTTGATCCCGCCGCCGAGCCCGATGGCGATGCCGGTGAGACCTTCGCTTTCATATTCCTTCATCAAGTTCTGGATGATGGGAAAGTGGTGCTGGCAGTGCGGGCACTTGGGGCTGAAGTAATAGATAAGCAACGGACGGTTGCTGAAGTGGCTGAAAAGGATGCCCGGATCGCTGATGCCTGTGAGCGGCTTGGAAAAGTCCATCTTCATGGGCTGGTTCGTGGATGAATCCTGCATCAATTTTACATCCGCCATCTGTGGTTCGGGCGCAAGCTGCGCAAAAGACACACTGATAGCGGCTAGTAAACAAAACAAAAATGACGCAATGCGCATTTAGTACTCCTGAAAAACATAAAAACCAGAATCACTGATTCTTTGCAAAAACGTAAGATACGAAATTATAGAGTGAAAAAGTTTAGAAAATCAAAAAAAAAGAGGAAAAAAATGGGGCGAAGAGCTACATTTGTCGGTAAAGTGAAGAAAATTGCGCTCATTATATTCTTTTTGACGATGTTCGCACAGGCCGCTGACCATGTTTATGCGGACGAAGTGAATATCCCCCTTCCAAGGCAGGGGGCCTATACGGGCCGTGGTCTGTCGGCTGGGCTTGCAGGGGGCGTTTTCGACCCGACGAAAAACTGCGATTGTCTTGGCGTATGGCAGGCTCAAGGGGATTTTCAGTATTTTCCGTGGCTGAGCGGAGGCATTGATGTTCGCTTTTTCGGGGGCGACCTGGATAGCGACGTGATGGTGATGTACCAGCGTTACCGTATTTCGGCCAAGGCGTTTTTCTTGACGGAAGTGTTCGCGCTGTACCTTTCCCCGGTGCTTGGGCTCGAAAATACCAGTATTTCTGAATTCCGCCAGGAACTCCACGGGAAGGGCTATGAGCGGGAGTCTGACGGGTGGAATTCCAAGCCTCCCAAGGATACCGTGGTTGATTCGGTCGAGGTGAAGCGCAAATCGTGCGAGAAGATGTTCTCGCTGGATGGCTTTTCTGTCGGCATGGAATTAGGGGGAGGCATTTCTCTGGGGCGCTATTTTGGCTTGACCGGAAGTGCCCTTTATGAGTACAATTTTGTCGAGGCGGTACAGTTGACCTTAACCCCCGGTTTGGCTTTCGACATGCGCCAGGTTTGGGCCTGGCCCCGTGAAAAGCTGCGTTCCATGTGGCTTTCGTTCGAGATCGGTTTCCAGCGGTATTTCAACAGGGGTGTCGGTTCCTGGTCGAGATCGGCTGTTGTCGGCATCCAGTTGGGCATGTAAACCGCCTGAATATTGACAAAAAAAGCCTAATTTCTATATTTGTCGCACCGGATTTATTCCGGAACCCTCCCGGGGCCAATGTCGGTTCCCGGGCGATAGACCAAAGGGACTCATTATGAGACAATACGAAACGATGGTTATCATCGACGCTATGATCTCTGACGACGCCATCAATGCGGAAGTCGAGAACATCGGTGCCATGATCACCAACGGTGGCGGTGAAATTCTCCGTCGCGACGACTGGGGCAAGCGTAAGCTCGCCTATTCCATCAAAAAGCGCCAGCACGGCTACTATGTGATTTTCTACTACAAGGCCGAAGCCTCCGTAGTGGCAAACATGGAAGCCGCCCTCAAGCTGAACGACAACGCTCTCCGCTGGATGACCCTCGCTGATTATCCGATGAGCGAAATTGTTTACGATCAGAACCTGGCTCAGACCACCGAAGATATCGTGCCGGTCGACGCCGAAGACGGGGAGGCTGAATAATGGCTTTTGAAGATAAGAAACAGGGTCCGCGTATCCGCCGCAAGAAGACTTGCTGGTTCACGGAAAATAACGTCAAGTTCATTGACTACAAGGACGAGAAGACTCTCCGTCGCTTCATCTCTGAACGTGGCAAGATCATCCCGCGCCGCATTTCTGGCACGTCTGCCAAGTATCAGCGTATGCTGAACGAGGCTATCAAGCGCGCTCGCCAGATGGCTATTCTCCCGTTCGTTTCGGACAGCTTGCGCTAATAGGAGGAACTAGACTATGGAAATTATTCTTAAGGCCAATGTTCCCCACTTGGGCAAGATGCTTGACGTTGTGAAGGTTAAGGACGGCTATGCCCGTAACTTCCTCTTCCCGCGCAAGCTCGCTGTTCGTGCTACTAAGGAAGCCAAGCTCGAAATCGAAAACAACCGCGCTGCTGTTGAAGCCCAGTTCCAGAAGGAACTCGCTGCTGCCGGTGATGTGGCTGCCAAGCTTTCTCAGATTTCTGTGAATCTTGAACGCCGCGTCGTGGAAGGCGAACGTCTGTACGGTTCTGTGACCGCTGCTGACATTGCCGACGCTATCACCAAGCAGGGTGTCAAGGTGACCCGCGCTCAGGTTGCTCTCGAAGAACCGATCAAGCAGCTCGGTGTCTACACTGTGACCATCAAGGTGTTCAGCGACGTCGAAGCTCAGGTCAAGGTTTGGGTGGTTGCTGAGAAGTAATTAATTCTCAAAACCCCTAAAAGTTGAAAAAGCGTCTCCGTTTTCACGGAGACGTTTTTTATTATAACCAACAAACTTTATTATCTGTCTACAGTCTACTTCCTACTGTCTACTTCCTACTGTCTACTTCCTACTGTCTACTTCCTACTTCCTACTTCCTACTTCCTACTTCCTACTTCCTACTTTTCCTACTGCCTCGCCGCCAATTCTTCAGGCGTGCGTGCGAGGATGTCCCAGTCACCGCGCTTGATGATCTTGTAGGCGTAGCCCTGCTCGGTGAGGAACAGCTGGCGGTTCATCGCGAATTCCTGTTCCTTGGAGTCCTGTGTGACGATGCTGTAGAAGTGCGCGGCACCGCCGTCACTCTTGGGGCGCAGCACGCGGCCGAGACGCTGGGCTTCTTCCTGGCGGCTGCCGAACGTACCCGAAATCTGGATGAGCACGTTCGCGTCGGGCAGGTCGATGGCGAAGTTGCCGACCTTCGAGACCATGAGGTTCTTGAGGCTCCCGTTGCGGAAGGCTGCGTACAACTTTTCGCGGTCCTTGTTCGGAGTCTTGCCCGTGATGAGCGGGATGTCGAGTTCCTTGGAGAGCGATTCGAGCTGGTCGATGTACTGGCCGATGATGAGCACACGGTCATCGGGTTTGTCGAAGTGCTTGAGCAAGCGTTCCACGATGTCTGTCTTCTCGGGGTTCGTGGAGGCAAGCGTAATCTTTTCGCGCACCGGTGCAAGCGCATACTTCATCTTGAGTTCGGCTTCCATCGGGATGCGGATTTCGTTACAGTCGGCGGTGGCAATCCAGCCTTGTGCTTCCAAAATGCGCCACGGGATGTCGTACTTCTTGGGGCCGATAAGGCTGAAGACTTCGGTTTCCTTGTGGTCTTCGCGGACGAGCGTGGCGGTGAGGCCGAGGCGGCGCGTGGCCTGCATTTCGGTACTCAGGCGGAACACGGGCGCGGGCAACAGGTGCACTTCGTCGTAAATCATGAGGCCCCATTTCTGGGTGCTGAACAGCGGGAAGTTCGCGAGTTCCTTCTTGACTTCTTCGTCGCTGAAATCGTCAAGTTCGGTTTCGGGCTTTTCGTTTTCCGCTTTCTTCGCGCGCTTGCGCTGGGTCAAAATCTGGTAGGTGGCCACGGTCACGGGGCCGATTTCCTTGACTTCTCCGGAGTATTCCTTCACCTGGTCGATGGTGAGGTCTGTCTTGTCGCAAATTTCGCGGATCCACTGGCGCGATGCGGATATGTTCGGCGTGAGAATCAATGTTTTCGTTTGTACCAAGGCCATCGTCGCAAGGCCGATGACCGTCTTGCCCGAACCGCAGGGGAGCACGATGACGC
>JAEERM010000115.1 GCA_016285835.1 Fibrobacter sp. | reverse complement strand
ATTTAGGCTTCTTCTAAAAATGTATTTAGCGCCCTTCGCGGAGGCGGAAGGCAACGCAAGCGATGTCCACTTCGCGGGGCAGGCTCATTTCGCGGCTCAGGCCCTGCGGCAGGTTGCGGAACCCGACATTGCGGATGCTTTCGCACAGTTTGCCCGCAGCGGCCGACACAGAATCGCTGGCCATGCTGTCGGCGTTGCTCGCCGCATTCTGCAACAGGTTCAAGAGCAAAAAGCCGGCACCCAGGCGCTGCGACTTGTCCACCAGCGTGTTGAGGCGCGAAGTGTCCGAGACGAGGAAGCCGATCTGCAGCAGGGAATCTCCGGCAAGTTTCACCTTGACCTGGCGTTCCACGGCAGAGGCGGGGCGCACGGATTTTTGCAGGGGCTGCATGTAGTCGGCGAAGGCGCGGGGTGCGGGAAAGTTCGCTGAGCCTGCCGAAGCGGACTTGGCTGTTGCGTTCGCTTCGGCGGGCTCAGCGAACTTATTTGCCGAAGCGGACTTGCCTGTTGCGTTCACTTCGGCAAGCTCAGTGAACTTTGCGCATTCGGCCTTGTAGTTCGCCATGACGACGATGTTGTCCGCGAGGTCGAGGTAGTCGCCGCAGGCGCCCGCCACCAAGATAAAGCTGTAACCCGCCTGCGCAATGGCGCGGATGCGGTCGGTCAGCGGTATCAGGGGTTCGCGGTCGTCGCCCAGGAGTTTGCGGACGCGGATGTCGCGGATGAGGAAGTTCACCGCCGAGGAATCCTCGTCGATGAGGAACGTCCGCGAGCCCGCCTCGATGGCTTCGAGCAGGTTCGCGGCCTCGCTCGTGGACCCAGAGGCCGAAAGCGTAGTAAAATCTTTTGTGCTCACGCCACCCGGAAGGTCGCGCACGAATATCGAGAGGTCAGTAGCGCGCACACTGCGCCCGTCCTCGACGCCGACGCGCAGGGCGGTCTCGTCCACGACGATTCCCTCGCGGCCGTCACCCGGCACATGCGGGAACACCGAGCGCGTGAGCGCTTGCAGCAGCGTCGACTTTCCGTGGAAGGCGCCGCCCGTAATGACGGTGACTCCCCTGGGGATGCCCATGCCGCGAATTTCGCGGCCACAAATTTCAAGTGTCACCGCCATTTCCGGCGGCGCCACGAACGGCACCGCGTCCTTAAGCGGGGCCTCGCTCAAGCCCGACGCCCGCGGCAGAACCGCCCCGTCGGGCACAAATGCACAAAGCCCGCGTTTGTCGAGTTCCGCAAGGATCTCGACGCGGTCGGCGAGCACGCCGTAATGCGCTTCCAGTTGCGCCGCCCGCGACGAATCGTTGTACAGGCTCGCCGACACAAGGTCGGGCAGCACCATCGTCAAAATTTCAGCCGCAGCCTCCGATTCTATCTTGCGGCCCTCGCCGGGCAAGCGCACCTGCAAGCAGATGCGCAAATCGCCGTTATCGACCCACAAGGAGTTGCGTACCAGCATCTCGGGTCCCGGATTCTCGATGGCCACGGGTGCGTTTTTCTCGGGGAAATGCTCCTGCACAACCGCACTCAGGCGGCGTAACAGGAAATCCGAAAGCGCAAGGCGCCGTTCAAAACTGCTCCCCCAAACGGGAGCGTACCCGAGTTTTTGCAAACTTGTCTTCAGCAGCACCCTGGACGCAGGGGCAAACGGGTCGCCCTGCACATGCAGGAATTCCAGTACAAAGTCGCCAAAATCCCACGATTTTTCAGCAAGGGACTTGTATAAACCGTAATTTTTTCCGTTTAATGCGCGGATTTTCTGGTAAAGGGCCTTCATGATAAGGAAGATAGTAATTAGGAATTAGGGGTTAGGATCTAGGATCTAGGGGTTAGGGAAAAATATCACGGCTTCGCCGTCTTATATTGACGCACGAAGTGCGTGATTCCTATTCACTAGCCTCTAGCCTCTTATCTCTTGTCTCTATTCTCGTGCCTCGAGCCCCGAGCCTGGAGCCTAAATAGTAAACAGTGATTAGTGGTTGGTGGTTAGGGATTTGTCATTGCGAAGGGCGAAGTCCTGAAGCAATCTCTGTCAGAGAATCTAGGGGTTAGGATCTAGGGACTAGGGAGAAATATCACGGCTTCGCCGTCTTATATTGACGCACGAAGTGCGTGATTCTTATTCACTAGCCTCTAGCCTCTTATCTCTAGTCTCTTTTCTCGTGCCTCGAGCCTATTTCCCCCTTTTTTCCTTTAGTTACCAAACTTTTGCAAAAAAAAAAATATAAATTCATAGAAAACTTTGTATTTTAAGAACAAACAAACAGGAGCAATCCATGAAGAAACTGTACATTTTTGCCCTTATGGTGGCTTTCCTTGTAACCGCAGCCGTCGCCGACGAAGATCCACCTCCTCGTGGCAAGGCCGCTACCATCACCATCATCACCAATCCGCCTAACAGCGAAGTCTACCTCGGTGGTGAACTCCTGGGCAACAGCCCCATCGAGAACCGCGCCGTCAAGTCGGGTCGCCAGACTCTCGTCGTCATCGACCAGGGCTACGAGCTCGTGAACCAGCGTGTGAACGTATGGCCGGGCAACGACAAGCGCAACACCTTCGACTACGGTACCAAGATTCCCAAGGGCCACATCAAGGTGACGACCAAGCCGGGCAAGTGCCTCATCTTCGTCGACGGTGAAAACTCCGACAAGACCGATGGTGCTCCGCTTACCATCCACAACCTAGATGCCGGTGACCACGTGGTCCGCGCAGAATGCAGCAACCGCAAGTCTGCCGAAACCCTCGTGACGGTCAAGGGTGAAGAAACTATCGAAATCGAACTTGACGCCACTGCCGGCGGCAAGAAGAAGAAGTAATTTCACCGCCTTTCGGTATAAAACGGAATTACAGGAGCCCCCTTTCGGGGCTCTTTTTTATATTTAAGCATGAAAAACTCAACCAGGAGAAAAACATGTCCAAATTGTTCAAAATCTGCCTGTTCGCATCTCTCGCCCTCTTTATCGGCTGTAGCGACAGCGGCAAGAAGGTCACCCGTATCGACACGAACTCCGTGACGGACCTTTCCGGGGCCTGGAACGACACCGACTCCCGCCTCGTCGCCGAGGAAATGATCAACGACTGCCTGGGCCGTCCCTGGTACGACAACATGATCCAGAACAAGGGTGGCACGGTCCCGACTGTCGTCATCGGCAAGGTCTCGAACAAGAGCCACGAGCACATCAACATCGAAACCTTCATCAAGGACATGGAACGCACGCTCATCAACTCCGGCCGCGTCGACTTTGTCGCTAACGCCCAGGAACGTGCCGAACTCCGCAACGAACTTGCAAGCCAGGCCGGCAACGCCACGGCCGACACCCAGAAGCAGGCCGGTCAGGAAATCGGCGCCGACCTCATGCTCACGGGCACCATCACCTCCATCGTCGACCAGGAAGGCGGCGACCAAGTGGTGTACTATCAGGTCGACCTCGAACTTACCGACATCCAGAGCCACCGCAAGGTCTGGATCGGCGACAAGAAGATCAAGAAGTTCATCTCCAAGAACGGCGTGAAGCTGTAAATTAGTGGTTAGTGGTTGGTGATTAGTGATTAGGGTCGTCATGTCCATAAAGCGACTTATCTTTTTGGCATTCTCGTTGTCACTCCTTGCGGGTTGTGCAAACAAGTCCATGACCCGCTACGAGGAGCTTGCGCAACCCCTCGAAAAGAAGGGTATCGACGCGACCATCGAGAAGATAAAGAAGGACCAGGACGACCTGTACGGGTCGAACAGCGAGTTCCTCTATTACTTCGACCTCGGCTGCCTCAACCACTACAAGCGCAACTTCAAGGAAAGCGCGGCAAACTTCGCCAAAGCAGAGCAAATCTACGAAGACCTCTATACGAAATCGGTGACGAACGAGGCCGCGGCCATCGTCACGAACGACAACACGCGCCCCTACAGGGCAAGGCCCTTCGAACTTTTGCTCATGTACGAGTTCCAGATACTCAACTACCTCGCCATGATGGACTTGGACGGGGCGATGGTGGAAGTCCGGCGCTCCCAGATAGCGATGAACGCCCTCTACCAGAAGGACAAGAAGAAAGTCAACGACAATGGCCTCCTGCGCTACCTTTCGGCCCTAGTCTATGATTTGGATGGTTCACCGGACGATGCAGCTATCGCCTACATCAATACGGTAAAAGCCTACAAAGAAGGAAAGCTCAAAGTACCCAACGAGGTCCTTGAATTTGTCACCGAAGGACTGCGACACGCAGACCGCGAAGACGACTTGAAGTCCCTCGGCACACCGATTCCCGGAATTACACCCAAGGCATCCTCCATCCGCGAAAACGGCCAGGAAATCATTGTTATCGGTTATGCTGGCCACAGCCCCATTCTGGGCGAGCTCTACATGTCGGGCACGTTCATCAGCGGTGGTGTCATGAACCTCACCTACAAGGACGGCGAAACCGGCAGAATAAGCACGTTCACGCTAGTCGCTCCGCCAGTCGCAGGCGCCGGTACCGGGGAATCCTTCCATATCGGGTTCTCCCTGCCCGAGATAAGGAAACTGAAAAACAGGGTGGACCATTTCGAAGTCTCGCTGGACGGTTCCCCACGAATCCGCCCCGAAAAAGTGATGGCCGTAGACGAGGAACTCAAGCAGAACATGGAAGACGAGAAGTCCTCGACCGTCACACGCACAGCCGTCCGTGTCATTTTGCGCACCATCGCGGCACAGAAGGCCAAACAGGCCATGAAGACGGACAACATCCTCCTGAACTTGCTCACAAGCATCGGCACCGACGTGGCACAGAGCCAGATCGAGCAGGCCGACCTCCGCGTGGGGCTGTTTATGCCCCATTCGCTGCACATGACGCGCATCCCCGTCACGCCGGGCAAGCACAAGGTCGTCGTCACTGCAAACGGCTCCGCCGGCGAGACCGTCGAACTGTTCGAATTCGACAAGCTCAACGTCGCCAAGGGGCAGAAAGTCTTCCTCATCGTCCCCTCGATACGGTAAGACGCACCAACCAAGCGACCCCCGCCACCCCGAGCGTGGTCCCCTCCCGCATAAAAAAACAAAAAAATGCTGTATAGCATTACCTGCAAAGCAATGCCTGTCTAGCATGACCAGCATAGCCTTTCCTTGGCTTTCGCGGGATAACTTTATAAGTCATTGAGATCTTCACATAGCGTCTAGAGAATAGAGCGTCGGCCGGGGAAGGGGAGGGTGCAGGGAGGGGACCGGGCGGCCTTCGCTAAAGTGAGCAAGTGAGTGTCGCAGCGGCAAGCTTGCTTGCCGATATGACCGAACGCAGCCACGGACGCCTTGGCGTCCACTCCGAGCGTGGTCCCCTCCCGCATTTTTATAAAAAAAAACATCCGTTAGGCAACTTTCCTCAAAAAAAGAGGTATTTTTAACCCGGCCTGTGTTCCAGCCAACAATTTTTCTTTATTTTTAATCCCAAGAACGGAAAAATTTTATCAGGAGCGCAATATGAACTTTAAAATTATCGCCGCCGCGGCAGCACTTCTTGCGACGCAGTCGTTCGCAATCATTGGCGTTGGTGCACACTATGCACCCGGTTTCGGCACAAAAATGAAGGCCGGCCCCAAGGCCAAGGTGGCCGACAACATCGACTTCAGCCACAAAGGCTACGACGAGACAATGCAGGGCTTCGGTTTCAAACTCTGGATCGACCTGCTCCCGATTTTCGACATCGAAGGTACTTTCAATATCCAGTTCGGTTCCTACGACGCAAGTCTTTATGTTACGAACCCGACTTCTGGCACTGAATCGGAAATCCCTCTCGAAATTGAACTGGGTGGGACCCCGTTCGGCAAGGCCAACCCGAAATTCGTGGCCATGAACGGCGACCTTTCCCTCACTTATCCGATTACCTCGCTTCCCATTATCCGCCCCTACATCGGCGGCGGTCTCACGGTGTTCGCAAACAGCTTCGTGCTGAACCAGGCCTACGTTTCCGCCCTGGTTGACGACCCGACCATCCAGCAGCTGATTGCAGATGCTGCAGAGGGAGGAGCTACTCCGGAAGAAATTCAGCAACAGCAAGAAAAACTCCAAAATGCCGGTGAAGCCCTCAAGAAGCGCGTCCAGGACAAGGCCACGAAAGAGAGCATTAACACCAGCATCGGCGGTCACGCATTGGTCGGCTTCCGCCTGAAACTCCCCATTATCCCCATCGCCGCGTACTGCAACTTCAAGTACTACTTCGGCGGCGACTATCCAAAAGAAATCGATCCCGGCCACATGACTCTCGAAGTCGGCGGCGGCCTGGCCATCTAGTATTGAGGTCACAAGAAAGGAAAAACAATGACACAGAATACGAGCAGCACGAATATTCTCATTATCGAAGACGAAATTGCAATCGCCGAAGGTCTCGTGGACCTTTGCGAACTGAACGGCTACAGCGTCAAGCACGTGGCCGACGGTGAAAGCGGACTTAACGAGGCCCTGACAGGGCAGTACGGTCTTGTCCTCCTCGACCTCATGCTCCCGGGCATGGACGGCTTCACCGTCTGCGACAAGATTCGCGAAAAGGACAAGAGCCTCCCGATCATCATCCTTTCTGCAAAGAACGCCGACGAGGATATCATCAACGGTCTCAAGTACGGTGCCGACGACTACGTCCCCAAGCCGTTCTCCGTCCCGATGCTGCTCGCCCGCATCGAAGCCGTGCTGCGCCGCAGCCGCCAGAGCATGGAAAACGAAGGCAAGCTCGTCGCGGGTAACCTCCGCGTGAACTTCCGCGAATACACTGGTACCCGCGGTACCGAAGAACTCGCCTTCACCCGCAAGGAAATCGAAATTCTCGAATACCTGTGGAACAACCGCGACCACGCTGTCCCGCGCGCCGAACTCCTCAAGAAGGTCTGGGGTTACGAGAACGCCGAATCCGTGGACACGCGCACGGTCGACATCCATATCACCAAGCTCCGCAAGAAAATCGAAGACGATCCCTCCCACCCGAAACTGCTGGTCACGTTCCGCGGCGAGGGCTACCAGATGCGCTCTACGCCTGAATGCGAAAAATCCACCTAATATTCGTCGCGATATTTGTTGCCATTGCGATACCGGTCATCGTCCTGTTGGCCCACTCGTATTCGCAATTGCAACAGAATGCGCAATACGCCTACAGGGAGCACGCCTTCCTGGTTCTGCAGATGCTGAACCAGCGTTTTGTCGATGACATGACCATCGAGGACCAGCGGTCGTATTCCGAATACCGCTTCATCCGCGCGGTCCCTGTGATTGGCGGCGAAGAGATTACGCTCTCGGAACTGGCGAACTTCCCCCTCAAGAGCCACTTCAAGGGAATCGTCGGGCATTTCCAGATGGACCCCGACGGCACGCTCCGCACCCCCATCCTCCCCGATGGCGTCCTCGAAAAAATCCCGATGGCCGACCGCAACAAGCGCGAAGCGGTGCTCTACAAAATCCAGACAATCCTCATGAAGCAGAACTTCAGGATTGGCGAAATCAACAACATCAAGCCGCAACCCCGCGATTCCATCGAATCCATCCTCGACCAGATTTACAAGCAAGACCTTGGCCTTTCGGCAAACAAGAACCAGAAGAAAGCTTACACACTCAAAAGAGAAAAGCGTTTTGAACAAACTTCTGAAAAGGAATCGTTTGCGTTCAACGTCGAATCGACCCGGATGGATGCTTACGGCCTCTTGCGCACCAATATCGACACGACCCATGTAATGGAAGTGGAAATCGAGCCGTTCCAGGCGACGTTCGACAACACGTACATCATCTTCTACCGTAACGTCAAGCGTGGCTCCGAAATATTCGTGCAAGGCTTCATCGTGGAACTGCGCACCTACCTCACGAACCTCGTCACAAACGAAATCAAGTTCTCCCCGCAAGAACAGAACCTGGTTATCGAGTTCGTAGGCCAAGACAGGCCGCTTGTCTCTTACGGCGACCTCAACAAGTCCTCTACACTGTTATTGAGCACACCTCTGCCCTCGCCGCTCGGCAGCATTTCGCTCAACATGTACGTCACGCAAAAGCAAAGCGCACCGGGTAGCGGAATCCTCCTGTTCCTCGGCATCGCCATGTTGGTCGTGCTGGGTGGCGGTCTCATCTGCATCTACAAACTCACGCAGAGCCAGCTCGCGCTTGCATCCAAGCGCCAAGACTTTGTCTCCGCAGTCAGTCACGAACTCAAGACACCGCTCACCGCCATCCGTATGTACGCAGAGCTCCTGCAAAACTCCTGGGTGGCCAACGAAGACAAGCGGCAAAAGTATTACAACCAGATTGCAAGCGAAACCGAACGCCTCACGCGCCTCATCCAGAACGTGCTGAACCTCTCCAAACTGGACGGCAACCGCTGGAACGTGCAGCTCCGCAGGGAACGCCCGAAGGGTGTGCTCGACGACTTTGTCGCGACATACAGCAAGAACGTGGAAAAGCAAGGCTTCGAGCTCACTGTTTCTTCTGATACCGACGTCAAGGACATCACGCTGATGATGGACCGCGACGCCATCATGCAGATTCTCATGAACCTGGTGGACAACTCGCTCAAGTTCTCCAAGAACGCGGACTACAAGATGATCAACATCGAGTTGCGCCTCAAGGATACGGACCTCTACCTCGCCGTGCGCGACTACGGGCCAGGCATCCCGCAGGCCGAAATGACGAAGGTGTTCCAGGAGTTCTACCGCGTCGAAAACGAGATGACGAGGCAGACGAGCGGTACGGGTATCGGGCTTTCCATGGTCAAGAAACTTTGCACGCTCACCAACATGAAAATCGAACTCGAGAACGCGAATCCTGGCCTGCGCACGAAAATTCACTTCCCGCCCCTGTCCATCTAGGGCATTGCAGTTCCCGTAACAAAAAAGTTTCACTGGCATGGCAATACAAGCCTGCCAAAAAATTTGTATTTTCATTACGGCTTTCAAGTGCATAGCCAGAGGTATTTATGACACAGGAAGATATTCTGCAGAACCCGGAAAAGTATGACCTTTCTATTGAATCCGTTGGCCAGGGAACGCTTCGCTCGCCCATGAGCGGGGTGCCCTTCGTCTCCGATTCGGACCGCGTCGCGCTCACTACCGACACAAAGAAATTGCAGGATTTTTTCAGCAAAGGTATCGAAGTCCCCTCGCTCGAGACTGCCGGCCCGCGCGAAACCATTTTCCACGACCCGGCATGGACACGCGCCGGCATCGTCACCTGCGGCGGCCTTTGCCCAGGTTTGAACAACGTTATCAAGAGCCTCGTTACCGTGCTCTGGTTCGACTACGGTGTGCGCAACATTTTTGGCATCCCTTACGGCTACCGCGGGCTCAATCCCTCCTACGGCTACCCGCCCATCATGCTCAACCCAGACGTGGTTGACGCCATCCAGGACGACGGCGGCACCATCCTCGGCAGCTCCCGCGGCAACCAGGAACCCTCCGTCATGGTGGATACCCTGATGCGCCTGAACATCAACGTGCTGTTCTGCATCGGCGGCGACGGCACGCTTCGCGGCGCGCACGCCATCGCGCAAGAAGTCAAGAAGCGCAAGCAGCCCATCTCGGTCATCGGCATCCCGAAGACCATCGACAACGACCTTAACCTCATCGACCGCACGTTCGGTTTCGAGACCGCCGTGCTCAGCGCGACCAACGTCATCA
>JAEERM010000114.1 GCA_016285835.1 Fibrobacter sp. | reverse complement strand
CCAAACGGGCAGCGCCCTTCAGGCGGTTCCACAAAGTCCACTCGGCCGAAACCTCGGGGACGAGCTTGTAGACAGCCGCCCCATATTCCAGGAACTCGTTACTCGAATAGCCCAGATGGTCCAACGGATAATAGGAACTCGAAACGTTCTTGTCGAACCGGTACGAAAGCCCGCCATACAAGAAAAGCGCTTCGTCAAAAAATCCGGGCGATTCCAAACCATAGCGGATAAGCGCCGACTCCCCGACAAAATCGGCCACGACCGTCTGCTGTTCTTCTTTGCCGGGGTTCCCGCCTTCAAACCGAGTTGCCGTCACAGCCAAAGTCGAGAAGGAGCCGTTCCCGTGCAGCATGCGGAACTGCGCATTGCCCGACACGTCCGTATATTCCGCATTTTGGCGCGTTGCCGTATAATCATCGTCGTCGTTGTACTGCGTCCCGTTGCGGTTTGTGTATTCGTAGTCGTTGTCGGAATGCCTGGTGGCAAACGAAGAGGCGAACATAATGCTATCAGTCACCGGCGAACTCACCTGGAAGGCACCCTCCCACGTGTTGTGGCTCCCGTAGGCAAGCAATACGCGGCCGCCCCTCTTCACGGCATTCTTCGTCACGAAATTGACGGCACCGCCGAGCCCTGTCACACCGAACTTCGCGGGGACATTGCCCTTGAACACCTCGACTTTTTCCATCTGGTTCAGGTCGATAGACGAGAGGTTCACCGCGCCGCCGCTCGCATCGTTCAGCGGGACCCCGTCCACGCAAATCAAAATGTTTCTCGCAGCAATCCCGCGAATAGACACCGACTGGAAGCTCCCGAGACCACCCTGCTTGTACGCCTGGATTCCGGGAAGCGTCGAAAGGAGGTCTGCCGCCGTCAGCGACTTACCCTCCCAGGCCGACGAATTGATTTCGGTATAGCTAACATCTTGTGCGGGCAGATAACCGGTGGCGCTCACCACATCCGAAGAACCCAAATCTTGCACCGGGTCGTTTGCAGAAACGATAGACACATCCTCCGGGGAATCTTCCGAAGGAGGGACTGCGGCACCGCCCGCCCAGGCAAAGGCGCAGCACCAAAAAGCTGCAACACATGCAACCTTAAAGAATGACGTCTTTCGCATCAAACCTCTAAAAAACGTTTTTGCAGTTCTTCTGGCTCGGGGATCGTCCTACGCCGGCTCCTTCGCATGCAAGCACACTGGTTTTGAAATTCTGCCGGTTTCGTCCTCCCTTACAGCGGCGGGACCGCTCCGGTTTTTCACCGGATTCTCTCCGACTTGGCGTACGTCAAATCGGGCTTTTCGGGGCACAAAAACTATTCGCGGAAAAATTTAAATATATGAGGGGGTATTGTAAAGGGCCGTACAAACGACGGCCCTCTTTACAATCGACAATGTCAAGGATTACTTTTGTTCTGGAGCAGGAGCTTCTGCCGCAGGGGCCTTGGCGGCCGCGGTATCCTTCGCCGTAGAATCGTTGGCGGCAGCTGCGGAATCCTGCGCAGCCTGCTGTTGCCTCATGAACTCTTCACGCTTTTTCTGCGTGATTTCGCGGATTTTCACAACATAGCGGTCGTTGACAGCCTTGATGGAATCCATCGGGAATTGGGTCTTGAAGTTTGTATCCAACACATTCAGGCATGCTTCGCGAAGGCCCTGAATAAAGTAATTGATGTCAAATTCCTGGTCGAACTGCCTTTCAACACCGTGGAACATGATGTCGAGCTGGGTACCCATGATATAGGAATACTTCTGCATCGGAGTTGACTTTTCGCCAATCGTGACGGTGGTATTCAAATACTTCGCAGCCGGCTTGATGGGGAGCGTTTTCATAGCAGAATCCACGTAAGCACGGAGTTTCGAGAAATCGCCTTTGAAAGACATCTCGGTTGCGCTGTCGGGCCTTGCAAGCTTTTGACGTTCAGCGGCCTGTTCGGCAAAATAGGAATCAATCGCCGGCATGGAATCACGCGGAATCTGGAGTTTGAAGTTTGTGTCCTTGAAAGCCTTCGAATTGTCGAGAACGCCCTGGACAAGGTAATCAATTTCAAAATACTCACCGAGCTGCATAGCGATGTTCTGGAAGCTCGGCCCACCGAACTGGGAACCCAACATGTAGGAGAACTTCTGGTCGTCGGTCGTATTCGCGTCAATTTTGACATCGGTGACAGCGGCCTGACGGGGCTGCAGATCGCAGGCCGAAAGGGCCAGCAAAGCAATACCAAAGGCAATTATTTTTGATTTCATAGATCCTTCCAAGGTGAAATTTTCATTTAAAATATAACAATATGTTTTACTGCCAAAATAAAAATTCTTTCAAAACAAACGCAAGTGTTATTTTTGAAAGGGGTCTACCGGATCAAATCGGTTTAATATCCGCGTAATTACCGCATAAACCACACCCCCCATCAGGCCGCCGGCCAAATCGGCGACAAGGTCTAGTACGCTGCTGTCGCGACCTTCGGTAAATCTCTGGTGGAATTCGTCAGTGCATCCGTAAGCAAGAGCGAGCGCCGCCACAACAAGTACGCGCAGCCACTGGCGCTTGGACCATTCGGCGCGAGTCCACAGCATGGCATAACAGCCGGCAAGTGTCGCGTATTCGCAAAAATGCGCCAGCTTATCCCAAATATGCGGGAATTCTTCCAACTGTTCCATCGTCATCGACGAGAGTTTGAAAATGACCGCCATGCAAAGAATACAGGGAACGGCGCGGAAAAAAGGATACTTGCTAAAAAGCGATTCAAACATCTTGGCGACAAATGTAGAAAAAACAAAGGAAAAGGCAAAGTATGTCACTATTTTCTCTTTCGTCTCTCGTCTTTCGACTCTCGTCTATCATTACTATATTTTACCGCATGAAAGCACTTACCTTAAAAGCCGGACGCGAGAAGTCCGCATTGCGTTACCACCCGTGGATCTTTAGCGGAGCCGTCGACGAAGTCGTCGGCGACCCGGAACTTGGCGACACCGTCGAAGTGTACAGTTACCGGAGCGATTTTCTGGGTCTTGCAGCGTACTCGCCCAAGTCCCAGATTCGCGGGCGCTTCTGGACGTTCGGCGAGAAGGCAAACATCGACCGTGAATTTTTCAGCGACATTCTGGACCGCGCCATCGCCGCCCGCAAGAGCCGCGGCTTTGACATCGAAGACAAGGAAAGCGCATTCCGCCTGATCAACGCCGAGAACGACGGCATTCCCGGATGCATCATCGACAAATACGCCGACATTTACTCGGTGGAAATCCTCGCCGCCGGCGCCGAAGTCCACCGCAAAGACATTTACGAACTCCTCGCCGAGAAGACGCACTGCCGCGGCATCTACGAGCGCTGCGACTCCGAAGTGCGCCGCAAGGAAGGCCTCCCCCTCCGTACAGGAGTCGTGTTCGGCGAAGTTCCTGACGAGCCCGTCATCATCAACGAGAACGGAATCCTCTTCCCCATCGACGTGAAGAACGGTCACAAGACCGGTTACTACCTCGACCAACGCGATGCCCGCCGCCGTATCGGCGAACTTTCCAAGGGCAAGAAGGTTTTGAACTGCTTCTGCTATACCGGCGGATTCGGCCTGTACGCCCTCCGTGGCGGTTGCGAGAAGGTTTATCAGGTGGATGTTTCCAAGGATGCACTCAAACTCGCGAAAGAAGGCATCATGCGCAACAAGCTCTGCACTGCACATGCAACGCACGTAGAAGCCGACGTATTCCAGTACCTGCGCAAGTGCCGCGACAAGGCAGAAACCTTCGACCTCATCGTTTTGGACCCGCCCAAGTTCGTCGAAAGCAAGGACAACCTGCAAAAGGGAGCCCGCGGTTACAAGGACATCAACCTGCTCGCGATGAAGCTGCTGGCCGAAGGCGGCATGCTTGCGACCTTCAGCTGCTCAGGGCTCATGGAAATGGACTTGTTCCAAAAAATTATTGCGGATGCCGCCGCCGATGCACATCGGCGCGTTCAAATCATTGAACGCTTCGGCCAGCCCGCCGACCACCCCGTGAACACAGCCTTCCCCGAAGGCCAGTACCTCAAGGGATTGCTCGTACAGGTCGTGTAGAAAAATCAATCGTCGTATTCTTCATCGAACTCGCCATTTTCCCACTTCTTTTTATAGCGCTGGCAATCTTCCTCAAAGTAGCTAGCTTCTTCTTCAATAGATTCCCTTGATTGGCCTTCATATTCGATGACAGAATAAAACACCCCATTTCCGCAGTATGCGTCCTTGAAGTTTTTCTTTCTTGATTTTTCCTTTAATTCCTGCTCCCACTCCTGACACATCATCTTTTTTTCTATAGAAGTTAGACCAAAATAAGCTTCTTCATAATACTGCGTGCCAGTCCCATTTTCTTCATAGGTGAATTTTTCAACCATTCCCTTATATTTGGGGATATTGAGTTTCATTTGCCACCAATTATCGCCTTTTGTCACCTCGCAATAAAAGTTAGGATCGCCATTTGAAGGGAAGCTTCCCCCCTTCGAGCCAGAGTCACTTGCAGATGTCGAATCTTCGCAACCCAAAAGAACAAAAGTCAACGCTAATAATGTCAACATTATTTTGTTCATAAACTCTCCTAAATTATTTCTTGAACCGCTTCACATCTACGTGTTTGCCATCGCTGACGGCCACATGATACATTCCCGGAGCCAAGTGCCGCACATCCATCGCCGCACCATGCGCAACAAACAGCCGCATGACTTCACGGCCCTGCAAGTCGAGAATTCGGACAGATGCCCCATCCTTGAAGGCACTTCCAATTTCTACAAACAAATGACCGCTCACATAATGGGCCGTAGTCCCGTACACATTCGCTATTGAACTGAGCACAGGAATCGCTGTCTTACTAGTATCGGATGCTGACGTATCTTTTTTTGTTGTATCCTTCGGAGTCGGAGCTTTCTCGGTTGAATCCTTTGACGAATGTGTTTTCTCAGTCGAGTCCTTTTTCGATGTCGAGTCCTTTTTCGATGTTGAATCCTTTTTCGTCGTATCCGTCGGCACCATCCCCGTCGTATCCTTTGCAGGGATTTCTTCGTCAGGCTTGAGCAGGCGCCACATCTGGTACCAGCGCCAGTCATCTTCCCAGCTCTGCACCACGCGTTCGGCATCAGTCGTCGCGCGCAGGTACATATCGCTGTGCTGCATTTTCATTCGCACCACGGAGCCCTCGTAGCCGGACTGCTTTTGCATCGAGACTTTCTGGTGGGCTCCGCCGTTCCACTTGTACAGACTCATCGTGTGGCCAGCATCCTTCGATTCATCCGGAGTATCAAGGGAGAGGTCGCCAAAATTGATGCGGTAGGCCGAACCCGAGAGCGGCGTAATCGTAGCAATCGCATTGTCGCCCTTGCAGTCGCCCAGTGCAAGCTTGTCTTCACTGGTCCGGACCATACACGTACCGAAGTTCATCGACATGATGCGCACGGTGTCGGGCTTCGCGGGCTTAGCCTGCCATACGCGCACCCAGTCCGCTTCGAAATACGCAGGTTTGTCCGCGGTAATTTCAATGTCATCGCCGGCCCAACCACCAATGGCCAGGTTCACGATAATGTACTGCGCCGAGAGTTGCTTGATTTCGGTCGGGCGGTTGTAACTGGCAAACTTCTTGTCGTCAAAGTAAAAACTAAGCGTCGATTCATCCCACTCTACAGCGTAGTTGTGGAAGCCGGCAGAACGGTCCGTATTGTCGTCTTTGTGCCCGCCAAAGGAAGCCTCGTGGTCCCACGCCGAACCATGGCTGCTGTACCAGCTCGGGTCCGTGTAATGCAGGTAGTAATGATGCTGCTTACGCGAAGCCGGAATTTCAAGGATGTCAATTTCCGGGGGCCAGCCGTCTTGCAATGTCCAGAACGCGGGCCACGTCCCCTTTTGCCACGGGGCCTTGAAGCGGCCTTCGATATAGCCGTACTTCACCTCAAAGTGGTTCTTGGTATCGATTGCGCCCGAAGTGTAGTCGACCGGAATTTCCTTGTTGTTGAACTTCGCCTTGGCCCTGTCTCCCGTAGCCTTGGGATGCTTTTTCTTTTCGCCCTTCAGCTTGAGCGTACCGTCAGAGACGATTACGTTCTCTTCGGCACAGTAGGCGCGGTGGTTGTGCGTCGGGCCCCAGTTGTACGTGGGATTCCACTTTTTCTTGTCGAGACTCGTTCCGTCAAAGTTATCCTCGAACACGAGTTCCCAGCCGCTAAAATTCGACGGCGGTTCCGCAAAGGAAACTCCTGCGGCCAAGATTGTCAACAACGTTGTATTTAAAAATTTCATATCAAATATTCCTCTTCCAACTCCATAAAGCGGCAGCCCTCATAGCTCAAGGCTCACCGCTCACACCTATCATTCCTTCACGCAGCGTACCGAAAGTCCATCGATCTTTTTCACCGTATTCACGATGGCGTTGTCGTTGCTGCAATCCAGGTACATGTGGTAAGCGAGGGAATCCGCAGCGCCACCGTCCGCTTCCGTAGACGCCCACATGAGGGAAGAGCAGCCGTGATAGGTAAACCCGTCCTGGGTGCGAGTGATAAACTTCATGCCCGCGGGTAGCGCCGTAAAGCCAAAGTCATCCGTACCACTGCCATCGTTTTCCCAGCCACTCACGGACTTGAGCTTGCTAGAGCCAGTCCAGAGAATCTCGTTCACGGAATCCGCACCGACTGCGGTCAACAGCGCGGCCCAGTCTTCATTCGTGGGCAAACGCCAACCTTCGGGGCAAATTCTCTGCGCAACTTTCCACGTATAGAGGCGGCCAGCCGATTCGCAGTTTTCAGGCTTATCCCAATAGCACCAGTCGTTCTTGACAGAACTCGCAGCCCCTTCGATGTCGAAGTAGTTCAGGTTTTCGGCCATCCATACCTGGCCACCGATAGTCGTAGTCTTGTAGACAATCCCGTCGCGCGGGTCCGTCATAGAGCCATAGGCGAAGTCTGGATTGTCATGCGTTCCCCTGGGGTCGTAGAAATGCCACACGCCCACGCTATCGGGATCATGGCGGGCCGTATCGATACCGTTAATGCCGTCGGGGAAAAGTATGTTGAAAACGGAATCAAAGACAGCGGAAGAATCGACGCCTGAAGAAGATTCCGCTTCACCGACAGGCGCCGCTTCGCTAGAAAGGGCCTCTGTGCTCGGAACCTCAGGTTCACTCGAGGAAACTCCTTCACTAAAAATTTCTTCGCTGGAAGAAGACAACACGCCCTGCGATTCAGAAACCCCATTCACGTCTGGAATTTTTTCGTCCGGAGCCTGCAAGCGAGAAGGCTGCGAAGCCACGGCATCCGCACCATCCAATGCGCCTAGTTCGTTGCCCGAACCAGCAGGACTACCATCATCACTGCTGCAAGCCGAAAACACGGCAACAAGCAACGCTGAAACAGCAAGAGAATGTATTTTCTTTAACGTCATAACCGACTCCACATTTCTTTACCAATCTATGTTTTTCCAACGAAAAATGCAATAGACAAGGTAACGGCAAAACCGTCAACATCCCATAATTTAAGGCACATTCACGGATGTGAAGTGATTCCAGCGCAGCAAATCAGCGACGGGTAGCGCGAGGCAGTTCCGATGCGTGCTTTTCTTGCCAAATCGCTTCGAGCTGAGCTCGTTCGGCCTCGGTAGCCCAATCGGAATCCGGGTACTCCTGCACGATGATGCGGTAACGGGTCGCAGCGGAATGGAAATCGCGCAGTTCGCGGTAGATGTTGCCCATCTGGAGCATCGCGAAATAGCGTTCCTCGGGTTCGAGTTCCGTATCCAGAAGTTCCTTGTACATCTGCAAAGCCGGTTCCAGGTTGCCCGCCTTGAAAAGCATGTTGGCGACCTCAATCGTCGGGCCTCCGTCGGACACAGGCGCAGACTTCTTCTTCGGAGCTACTTCCTTGGGTTCCTTTTCCACCTTGGCTTCCACCTTTTCTTGCACGGGAGCCGCAGGCTTTTCGGCCTCGGGCTTGGCTTCGACAGCATCGCCGCGCAATTCGGCAAGGCGGCTTTCGGCAGTAGCGCGGAACACCGCACTCGGCGCAGCCTTTTTCAGATAAGCGTCCAGATACTTCTTTTCGAGTTCCTTACGTTTACTTTTTTCGTAAACGAGAGCGAGGAAGTAATTGGCATCGTTGCCGCGTTCCTTAAAGGTAAGCCCCTTTTTCAGGTTGTACTCGGCCTTGTCGTATTCGCCCAGTTCAAAGCGAGTCAGACCGGCATAGAAATACGCACCCGGGTCACCAGGACGCTTGACCAGAATTTCTCTCCAGACAGGAACAACTTCCTTGTACTTGCCCTCATCGAACAAAGCCTTACCCTTTTCGAACAACTCATCGACGCTAGACTTCGCAGGAACCGCGGGTTCCTCCGGTTCGGCCTTGACTTCCTTTACCGGTTCCTGCTTAACCTTTGCAGGCTGCGGAGCAGGTTCCTCGACAGGAGCCTCCACCTTTTTCTCGGCGACCTTCACAGGCTCCGTCTTGGGCTCTTCCCTCACCGGTTCGTTTTTCACTTCCGGTTCGGCAGCAGCCTCTGCCACGGGATTATTTTTCGGATCTTTCGCGCGTTCGGCTTCGGCCTTGGGCTTCTGGCCCAGCGCTTCGTAGACCTTGGCAGCACCTTCGTAGGCCTCACTCATCGAGGGATTATAGCGGTAAGCCAAACGGAAATTGGCAAGAGCTCCACTGTAGTCCTTCATCTTCATGCGGACCTGGGCGGCCAGATAATACGCTTCGGAATTTCTAGGATCGTCGGCCAGGATGGAGCGGTATTCCCCGAGGGCCTTTTCATATTCGCCCTTCGCCTCGAAGCGGGCACCCTGTTCTACACGCGGGTCGGCAGCAAAAGACGAAGAAAAACCAATCAGTACAGCAAAAATAAGTATGGAAGCTGATGCGAAAAAACTCTTAACCATGTTCAATAATTTAGAAAAATAGGCCAAATGCAGGAGGAAAGCCCCAACAAGGAACCGCAAAATGGTCAAAAGACGCCTTTATTACGACAAATGGCCCCGGAACAGCAGAAAAGCCATCGTTTCATTATGAAATACGCCCAAAACAGCAGTTTCATTTTGAAACAATTCATTATCCTTTCAAACCCAAAATTTCCGAAAAAAGTGCAATTTGCCATGACAATTAAAGCAAAAACCCTGCCAAACCCCGAAAACAGGGAAAAAACCAAACAAAAAGCCAACTTGGCACGGAATTTGCTTCAAGGGGGTCGAAACATAAAGAGCCCTAAATGGGCGATATTTTTTAAACAATGGGCGAAACAAAGAACGCCCGCAAAAATGAGGTAAAATAAAATGATCAAGCCTTTAGCAGATCGAATCGTTGTCAAGCCGGCCGAAGCCGAACAGAAGACCTCCTCGGGTCTCTTCATTCCGGACAACGCCAAGGAAAAGCCCATGCAGGGCAAGGTCGTGGCCGTGGGCCCGGGCCGCAAGAACGACAAGGGTGAACTCGTCGCTATGGAAGTCAAGGTCGGGGACGAAGTGTTGTACGGCAAGTACAGCGGCACTGAAGTCACCGTCGACGGCGAAACCTACCTCATCGTGAAGGAATCGGACGTCATCGCTACGCTATAATATAGGGACTAGAGATTAGAGGCTAGGGGCTAGAGTAAATAATCACACACTTCGTGCGTGTATAATAGATGGCGAAGCCATGATACTTTTCCCTAACCCCTAGATCCTAGATCCTAACCCCTCTAAAAAGTTTTAAATAAAAAAGGAACAACAAAAATGGCTAAACAACTCAAGTTTGATGTGGCGGCTCGCGAATCCCTCATGAAGGGCGTGGACAAGCTCGCCAACGCTGTCAAGGTAACTCTCGGCCCCAAGGGCCGTAACGTGATGATCGCCCGCTCCTTCGGTGCCC
>JAEERM010000113.1 GCA_016285835.1 Fibrobacter sp. | reverse complement strand
AGTCGGTCTTCACCATGTTGGAGTGGACGTCCTTGTTCAGTTCGTCCCACACGACTTCCTTCACCGTGGCGAGAAGCTTTTCGTGGGCTTCGCCAACGTGCTGCGGCTTGAGTTCCATCTTGGGCTTGGCACAGCGGTCCACCAGTTCCTGTTGGGCCTTGCACATAGCCTTGATAGCTTCGTGACCGGCGAGAATTGCGTTGATCATCGTGTCTTCGGACACTTCGTAGGCACCGCCTTCCACCATGCAGACGGAATCTTCGGTACCGGCGACCACCAGGTCCAGATCGGCGCAAGCCATCTGTTCGTAAGTGGGCATCACGATGTTCTGTCCATCGACCACAGCCACGCGTACGGCGGCAACCTGCTGTTCGAAGGGCAACTCGGAAAGACCGATGGAAAGGGAAGCAGCCGAAACACCGAGCACGTCGGGTGCGAACTTGCGGTCGGCAGAGAGCACCTGGACAATCACCTGGACTTCGCGCGTGAAGTTCTCGGGGAACATCGGGCGAATCGGGCGGTCGATGATGCGGGCGGACAACGTCTCTTCGTCAGAGGGGCGTCCGGCTTCGCGCTTGTTGTAACCGCCCGGGAGGCGGCCGGCAGCATAGGCCTTTTCACGATATTCAACGGTCAGCGGGAAGAAGTCCCCTTCCTTTTCTTCGCCGTAGCAGACAGTAGAGAGCACGAACGCGTCGCCCATCTTGGCGACGGCAGCTCCGCGTGCCTGCTTTGCGATACGGCCCGTTTCAAACGTGATGACACGGCCGTCCGGAAGCGTAACGGACACTTCCTTGGGGTCGAGCATCTTGCCGTATTTTTGATGGTATGCGTCAATAGACATAGATTTTCTCCAGTCCGCAGATTATCCGCGGAGACCGAGTTCCTTGATGAGAGCACGCTGAGCGAGGATGTCCTGTTCGGCGTAGTACTTGAGGAGGTTGCGGCGCTTGGCAACCATGGCAGACAGACCACGGAGGGAGTGGAAATCCTTCTTGTGGCTCTTGATGTGTTCCGTCAGATTCTTGATCTTTTCCGTGAGGATAGCGATCTGGACACGGACGTTACCGGTATCCTTTTCGTTTGCACCAAACTTGGCGGTGAGTTCTGCAGCTTTTTCTTTAGTGATAGTAGCCATTATAGCCATTCCTTTTTTTGATTGTTGTTTCATTACATGTTTTTGTCCGAGTTTCCCTGCTCTTGCACCAGTGGAATTGGCGAATCTGGTCACAGGACCCAGTCAAAAATGCAATTTGGCGGAAAATATAGGAAAGTAGGAAGTAGGAAGTAGGAAGTAGGAAGGGAAAAATGCCGAAAAAAGGGTGTTTTTGGGGTGATATTGCTATCTTTACATCCTGAAAATGCTCGAATCCTTGAACTTTCACTTTTCTTTCTACGACTGGCTCCTGATTTTCATGGTCACGGCCCTCGGAACGCTGAGCGCCTACCTGAAGGACCCCCAACTCAAGGCCGTCACGGCGACCATCCCCATCCCCTGCGGGTTCGCCTACATCGCGGTCGGGCTCCCCATGGGCACCGCCAACGCCATCTCGGGATTCATGTGCCTGCTGTACGTGCATATCGTGCGCATCCTGCATTACAAGGTGAAGGTTCCCATCGTCCCAAGCATCGTCGCAGGACTCGCCTTCTTTGTCGCGCTGGGCACATTCCTCATGCCCCGCATCCCCGACAACGAGCCCGTTTTTATAGGGGTTTGCCTTTTCGATCTCGCCGTCGGCATTATCCTATTCCAGAAGCAGTCCTACAAGTCCGGAACACGCTACAAGACTCCCCTCCCCGTCTATATCAAGGCCCCAGCCATCGCGGGCGTCGTCGCGGGGCTCATGCTCATCAAGCGGCTCATGGGCGGATTTTGTACAAGCTTCCCAATGATGAACTCCATCGTGAGCTACGAGAGCCGATTCTCGTTGGGCGACCAGTGCCGCCAACTCCCGCTGTTCCTCATCGCAGGGCCGTTCATGTTCGTCGAAATGCACTTCATCGAGACACGTCTCGGATGGAACCACTGGATTGTACTCCTCTGCGGCTACGTCCTGTTCGCCGCCATCTACTGGCCCCTGAACAAGGAACTCAAACGCCGGAACGAGGAATCCGAGGCAAAATACAACCACACATCGAACATATCCGTTAAATAACTTTTACCCCATAGACCATTACCCCATATTTGTATATATTAGACAAAAACAAAAAAATAGAGGCATAAATGAAAAAGAGCGTTTTCTTCCTCCCCCTTATGGCGCTTTCCGTAGCATTCCTCGCCGCATGCTCCGACGATTCCTCCAGCGGCAGCAACCCGGACGCAACCGATCCCGGACTGTCCAGTTCTTCGATAGATATGCAGGCCCCCACCAGCAGTGACATTACACCGAATTCCAGCAGCGACATTACAAGCAGTGCAGCCCCGGAAGTTCCCGAAACAGTCAACCCTGCCGACATAGTGCTCGACGAGGCCGGATTTGCCGACATCCAATATGTTTACCGCAGCCTCCAGCCCAATGAAAAAGCAATTTTCCTCCTGCGCCACGCCGAACGCACTGGTTCCGTCAAAAAGGAATCACCGCTCACCGAAGACGGCGAAGAGCAAGCCTTGGCAGTCGGGCAAAAGTTGACGGGCAGTGACGAATTTTCGTTCACGCACACCGATTTCACGAGAACATACCAAACTTGCCTGAACATTTCCGTCGGAAGGGGACAGACGACCTTCCCCAACGACACAAACGACATTTTCACGGAAAGCTGGTACATAAGCAACGACAGCATTCTCAGGATTTACTCGGAACATCCTAGCAGCAAAAGCATGGTCCTGGCAATTTGGTCATACACTGGTGAATACGCAGACGCATTTTACGATTTCAATACAAGGAACGAAGAAATGCTCAACTATCTCCTGACTAACTACACGCCAGTCAACCGCGTCAGGGTCATCTGCGCCCACGACAACTTCTTGGTTCCCTTTACCGTCTACCTGACAAACAAGGCCGTAAACCTGCGCGTGCACGAAGACAACAGAAAGTGGATCAACTATCTTGCCGGTGTTGCCATTATCTATAGCGATACAGGAGAGCGCCGTATTTACCCCATCAAGGGGCTGGATTCCGGCGTTCGGTAAGGTTCCACAAAAAAGCTATTAAAAGGGAAATCCCCCGCTTCGGCGAGGGATTTCTTGTGTTTAAGGGTTCTGTTATACTTTGTCTTGTCGCGGACGATTCTGGTCCGCAGGGTGGCTCCGTTCTGGGAGCCGTCGATGCGCAGCGTTCTGAGCCTAGCGCTTTCCTTGGCGGTTTCGGCAACCTTGCCGAGCGCCTTCGCTTTGTTTTTAGCCATAACGGCCTCCTTAAGGGGTAAATATAAAAATATATAGCGATTTTGAAATTATTATTTTTCTTATAACGGATTACCATTATGAAAAAATTTCTTGCAATCTTATTTGCGGCCGCCCTCCTAGCCGCCTGCGGCGATGACAATTCATCTTCTGCACCAGCCGAAGATTTGACATCGGACGATCAAGAGTCTACATCTAATTGGATTACAGTAGAAAGAATCAATCATTTTTCTTTTCTTGATGAAAAAAACATGAGATACTATTTACTAGACGACGAATGTGATTATGATTCATCCACAGGTAAATTCATATGGGTCGCAGAAAATTACACTGGAGTATTTGACAAATATGATTCCGCCTTACTCCAATCCGAGTATAATGGTGATTCACTTCAATATATGATAGACCATTCACTCGGATTCAAGATATCAAACGACACCCTATACGAATGTCATTATTATGGTAATGCCTGTGATACAATCGAAAACGCACACGTATATGTAGGAACATCAAAATCTATTTTTTCTACATGGGAATTTGTTGGTCAAATTTACGAAGGAGTATACACACCCAAGCAGCCCCATTTCAAAATCACACTTATATTAGAGCCAACCCAAAGAATAGAACGAACTAGCTACAAGAACATTAACGAAATCTATGAACCAAATGAATACTGCTATTTAATTTACAAGTTACTTGAAGACGAATCAAAAGAAGAAGCATGTTTAAATTACTTCAAGGAAAACCAACAACCCTCTTCAGACACATTGCTTATAGATAACGATTTACGAATTGTGCAGAAAAATCCTACCGCAGCAAATATTTTGATAGGCAACAAAAATTTTGAAGTCAATATTACATATACGATAGACATGCGACCTACAGCATATACAGCCACAACAAGAAACATATCATATCAAGGAACAACCTGTACTTCTTGGTATAAGAGCCTTGATATTACACAGCAATATTGCGAAGATAATAAACCTGATTTAGTTTTTTTTCGAAACGATTACAGCAACATTCTCGAAACATTCGTTGATAAGCTAGTCGGCTACAGCGACAATAACGACGAGTTCAAAGAATGTATAAAACAATTTAATTTGAAATAAAGGCTTCTTTTGAAAAGTTCCTTCGCAGAAAATATTCGCCATTATGGTTTCAAGCGCCTGCTGCTTGCGGTTTCGGGCGGATTGGATTCTATTTGCTTGGCGCATTATTTTATTGAAAACAAAGAGGCTTTGGGCATTGAATGGCTCGGCATTGCGCATGTGCATCACGGGCTGCGCGAAGGGACCGCCGACAGGGACGCCGCATTTGTCGAAGCGTTTGCAAAATCGCACAACGTTCCCTTTTTCTTGAAAAAGTTGGACGGTGACGCGCTCAAGGCAATGGATGGTTCGCTCGAAGAAAACGCGAGGGATGCAAGGTATAAAGCACTAATCGAAATAGCTCATAGCTGTGAGCAATCAGCAGTGAGCAATGAGGAAAAGGAAATCCCCGCCTCCGCGGGGATGACAGAAAAAAATGTCGAGCCTCGTACCTCCATCGTCACCGCTCACCATGCTGGAGATCAGGCAGAGACGATGTTCATGCGCCTCCGCCGCGGAACAACCCTTGCGGGATTGCGGGGAATCCAACCGTTGCGGGCAATGAGCGATGAGCTATCAGCTATGAGCAATGAGGAAAAGGAGATCCCCGCCTCCGCGGGGATGACAGAAAAGAATGTCGCGCCTCGCGCCCCGAGCCCCGAGCCTCGTACCTCATACCTCCTTCGTCCCCTCCTGAGCGTCACCCGCGAAGACCTCCTCGCCTACGCCTGCGAGCACAACCTCACCTGGTGCGAAGACGAAAGCAATGCCGACATGAATTTTGCACGCAACAAGGTGCGGCATGAACTTCTTCCCCAACTGGAGAATGCCTGCCCCGGAGCGACAGCACAACTCTGCCGCATTGCAAGCCTTGCCGACCATGCCTACAAGAAAGTCCTAGACGCTGCGGACAAGCTATACGCCCCCGCCATCGTCCCGCCCGACGCCTGGCCATTCGAACCGTCTTGTGCCAAATACGGCAAGGTCCTCGCACTCGATGCCGGTGCACTCGCCTCCATCCCGCCTTACCCGGAACTTCTGAGACTGTGGCTGGACTCCCGGGGATTCCGCTTCCCCGTCGACACGTTTACCAAGCCCAATCCCATCTACACGGGCAATTCCCAGACGATGCGCACGCACTCGTTCCGCACGCGCTTTATCGAGAAATGTCGCCATATCGTCTGGATTTACGATTCCAACACAATCTTAGAGCCGTCAAATTTGTATTTTTCCAACGAAAAACAAAGATTTTCCGGAATCTCCGGGCAATGGCGTCACCCGCAACAGGGCGACATCCTTAGCCCGATGGATATGAAAATCTCCCCCCGCAAACTTGCCGAATGGTTGCAAGAGAAAGGCATTCCCCGCTGGGAACGCGACTCGCTCCAGGTGTTTGCGCAGGGAACAAGGGTTTTATTCGTATCCGGAATCCGAACAGAGAATTCGAAAAGAAAAGGATTGAAATGAGCCAGATGCAGGGAAAGCCCACCTCCCCCTTCAAGAACAGGAACTTCATCGTCCTGATTATCATGATTTTGCTCCTCTTCGTCATGTTCCCGCTCGCGACGAACGACAACAACGAAGAAATGACGCGCACGGAATTCCTCGCCATGATGGGCGACTCCACCAAGGTCATTACCGAACTTTCGCTGCAAAGGACTCCCGACGGCGTGATTGTCGAGGGCACTCGCATGATGAGCGACAAGGAAATCGCCGAGGCCAAGCAACAACAAAGCGCCATCGCCCGCTTTACCAAGGCCGGTAGCGAGGTTTCGAATAAGAAGCATTTCAAGACCCACATGCTCGACGTGACCAACGAAATGGCATCGGCATGGGAAACCTACAAGGGCGTCAAAGTCAAGGTCATCCACGAATCAACCACATGGATCGACACTCTGATTGCATTCCTCCCCGTTCTCCTCCTCATCGCATTCTTCTGGATTATGACGAGCAGGCAGATGGGTGGCGGCGGTAAGAACCCGTTCAGTTTTGGCAAGAGCCAAGTGAAGCAGTTGAACAACAACAAGAAAAAAACCATGTTCAGCGATGTCGCCGGCTGCGACGAAGCCAAACAAGACTTGCAGGAACTCGTGGAATTTTTGAAAGACCCGAAAAAGTACGACGAACTCGGCGGACGCATCCCGAAGGGTGCTTTGCTTGTCGGGCCTCCGGGCACCGGCAAGACTTTGCTTGCCCGTGCGGTCGCAGGCGAAGCCGGTGTGCCGTTCTTCAGCATGTCGGGCTCCGACTTCGTGGAGATGTTCGTTGGCGTGGGCGCAAGCCGCGTGCGCGACCTGTTCGAGACCGGCAAGAGGAACGCACCCTGCATTTTGTTCATTGACGAAATTGACGCCGTGGGTCGCCAGCGTGGCGCAGGCCTCGGTGGCGGGCACGACGAACGCGAACAGACGCTTAACCAGTTGCTCGTGGAAATGGACGGCTTCGCTGCAAACGAAGGCGTCATCCTGATTGCAGCCACCAACCGCCCCGACGTGCTCGACAAGGCTTTGCTGCGTCCGGGACGTTTCGACAGGCAAATCGTGGTCGGGCTGCCCGACCTGAAGGGCCGCGAAGAGATTTTGAAAGTTCACCTGAAGAAGAGAAAGGTCCCGCTGGACAAGGACGTGGACATTTCGGCCATCGCGAAGGGCACACCGGGACTTGCTGGTGCCGACCTCGAAAACCTCGTGAACGAAGCCGCACTCCTCGCCGCACGCTTCAACAACAAGAAGGTGACGATGCTCGACTTCGAGGAAGCACGCGACAAGCTCAGCATGGGTGCCGAACGCCGCACGCTCTTGATGACCGACGAAGAAAAACGCCACACGGCCTACCACGAAGCGGGCCACGCCCTCATGACGCTTTTGTGCAAGCATTCCGACCCGCTCCACAAGATTACGATTATCCCGCGCGGCCGCGCCCTCGGCGTGACCATGAGCCTGCCCGAACGCGACCAGGTGAGCTACAGCCGCGAATACGCCGAAGAACGCATCATGATCATGATGTCGGGCCGTCTCGCTGAACTCATCTTCTTCAACCACCAGAGCACGGGCGCATCCAACGACATCCAGCGCGCCACCGAGCTCGCCCGCAAGATGGTCACGGAATGGGGCTTCGACGACAACATCGGCCCCGTATGCTACAGCCGCAACGACGGCGAGATTTTCCTCGGCCGCGAAATCTCCAAGCCCAAGGAAATGTCCGAGAAGATGGCCGAGATGATCGACGACGCCATCAACAGCCTCATCAAGCGCATGGACCAGGCCGCACGCAAGCTCCTCGAAGAGAACAAGGACAAGCTCATCGACCTCGCCGAAGCGCTGTTCGAATTCGAAGTGCTCGACCGCGAAGAAATCGACAAGGTCATGGCGGGCGAAAAGCTCACCGGCACCAAGAAGAGCCGCCAGTACCAAGCCATGGAAGAACTCGCCGAAAAGAAAAAGCGCGAGGAAACTCCCCCGCCTGATCCGGGAAAGCAGCCACCCGTGGCTCCCGTAGCCGACGCGCCCGTCAGCGAAGTGCAGCCCAAGCCCGCGACCGGAAACGAAACGGCCACCAATTCCATCAATAATACCGAGAACTAACACGTTTTTTCGCCCCCCTATGCTATTTCCTGTTCTTGACAAATCACGCGCCATTGCTTGGCAGATCGGAAACGAAGTGCTCCCCTGCCGCCCGTCCCCGCTTATCATGGGGATTGTCAACGTCACGCCCGACAGCTTTTTTGACGGCGGCAAGCACAACACGCCGGAGCAAGCATACGAGCATGCCGTGGGATTGTTGCAGCACGGGGCCGACATCCTCGATATCGGCGGCGAGAGCAGCCGCCCGGGAAGCGAGCCCGTCAGCGAACAGGAAGAACTGGACCGCGTCTGCCCCGTCGTCGAGGCGCTCGCACAGCTTTCGAACATTTCCGAAGACCTGGACAATCCGGGAAACCGCAAGTTCTACATTTCCGTCGACACGGTGAAAGCCAAGGTCGCCCGCGAATGCATGCGGCTCGGCGCGCATATCATCAACGACATCAGCGCCTGCACCATGGACCCCGACATGCCCGCCGCCGTCGCCGACACGGGAGCCTCCGTCGTGCTGAACCACATGCGCGGGAGCTTCGGCAAAATGCAGCAGGACTTCAAGCCCTACAACAACGTGGTACAAGAAGTCCGCGAAGAACTGCTCGTCCAAGCCGAAAAGCTGATGGCGCTGGGCGTGAAAAAAGAAAAAATCTGCCTTGATCCGGGCATCGGATTCGGGAAAACGGTTCAGGACAACATTGACCTGATGAAATCCGTGGAAAATTTTCTCGATGATGGCTATCCTGTACTGGTCGGCACATCTCGAAAATCTTATATTGGTAAAATGAGTGGCCTCGAAAAGAGCGACCGTCTGATCCCGACCGTCACAGCGGGAATCGTCGCCGCCCTGGGCGGAGCGAGCATCATTCGTGTGCACGACGTACTCGAGGCCAAGGAGTCCATGCTCTACCTGGAGGCGCTGCAAAGCGATGGTTCTATTTAAGCTGTTCGACATCATCGACGTTCGCATGGCGGATATCCTGGATATCCTCCTCATTACCATCATTTTGTATTACGTATTCCTCCTGTTCCGCGGGACACGCGCCGTACAGATGATTTTCGGCGGTCTCCTGCTCATCCTCGCCTGGCTTCTGGCCCAGTGGTGGGAGCTCAACACCTTGGTATGGTTGCTGAGTAACCTTGCAACCATGGGTATCGTCGCGGTCGTTATCCTATTCCAGCCCGAAATCCGAAGCGCCCTCACGCGAATCGGCCAGTCCGTGAGCCAAGCGAACCTACGCAGTATCTTTTTCCACAGCAGTGGCCTTGACGGCGTGACCGAAGCCATCTGCAGTGCAGTCCAAGATTTAGCCAAGAACAAGTTCGGCGCCCTGATAGTCCTTGAAAAGCGAGTCGGCCTCCGCAACTACGAAGAGACCGGCGAAATCCTCAACGCCAAAATCAGTTCCAGACTGTTGCGCTCCCTATTCTTCCCCAATTCCGCCTTGCACGACGGTGCCGTCATCTTGAACAGCGAATGCATCGTCGCAGCCGGATGTATCCTCCCCATGCCCACAGGCAACGCCGAGGGCGATGCCGGTTACGGTATGCGTCACCGCGCAGCGAAGGCTCTTGCCGCAGAATGCGACGCCATTGTCATCGTCGTATCCGAGGAAACCGGTGGCATCTCCATCGCCTACCGCAACACTCTGCGCCGCAAGCTCTCTATCAAGGAAGTGGAAGCAGAAATCAAGCGTCACTGGAAAGACTTGTTCGACGCCAACAAGATTTCCAACCTCGAAGACAACTAAACATTTAACATGGAACCCGTATTGTGAAGAACGAAGAGCATTCCGACATTAACGAACAGCAGAAAAAAAGCCGCAAGAAGAAGAACCTTGTCATTCTCGCATTGATGTTCCTTTTGCTGCTCTGCCTTTT
>JAEERM010000017.1 GCA_016285835.1 Fibrobacter sp. | reverse complement strand
ACGCCTGACAAAGGTCCTGAACGTCGTCATGAAGCATGGCGATTCGGTGAGCGATGTCGCGGATTCGCTGAAAAAGATGGTGGATGCCTCCAACGAGCGCGCCTCGGAACGTAACGCACCCCACTTGTCCTCTATCTCGGACGAAACATTGGCCCAGCTGCAAAAGAGCTTGGACGAGATGGACGCGGACAGCTTCTTGAAAAGTCTGTAAATATGTTTGAATTTTTTATTGCCGCTTTAGTTGTCGCCATCGCGCCGGGGCCGGACAACTTGTTCGTGCTTGCGCAGAGCGCGACTCATGGGACGCGCGCCGGCATTTGTGTGATTTGTGGGCTTTGCACCGGGATTGCCGTGCAGACGACGCTCCTGATTGTGGGCGTTTCCGCATTGATCGCGGCAAGTCCGGTGGCGTTCTTTGTGTTGCAGTGCTGCGGGGCCGCCTACCTGCTGTATTTGGCGTACAAGAGCTTCCAGGTCCGCGCGGGAACAATTTTAGACGAGAGACGAGAGACGAAAGACGAGAGTGGAATGACGAATGCCGACACGGTTCTTTCTGGGCGTAAGCTTTACTTGCGCGGCATCATCATGAACCTCACGAACCCGAAGGCTGTACTTTTTGCGCTTTCGTTCATCCCGCCTGCGGTCCGGATGGATTCGGCCCTGAGCCCGTCGCTCCAGATGGCGATTCTCGGCGTGGAATTCGTCGTGGCGACCTTCATCGTTTTCGGCTCCATCGCCTTTTTGGCGGGGACGGTCAAGAACTTCTTGCTCAATAGCCCCAAGGCAAACCGCAACCTCAACTGGTTCAGTGGCTGCGTGTTCGTGCTCCTCGCTATCGCGTTGTTCGTGATGTAATCATCTCATAGGCAAGCCCAATAATCATTTTTACCAAATTAAATCCAGGACTTGCTCGTATAAAAAAACATTATCCTCCGAAAAAACACCTTCTCCAATAGTTCCTCCATGATGACAATGCATTTTGTATTTTGCCCAAAAAGCCCTTTTTAGTTTCTTTTCATCTTTAGTAAGTGAAAAACGCCCATTCTTTAGCAAATTAAACAGAATGTCTTCTGATTTTTTTTCATTCAAAAAATCCGTGTACAAATTCTCTTCTGTAATATCGCAAGAGTTAATTGATAACTTTTTTTGTTGTGATATGCATTCTTTTTTAATGTCTTCTATGCAAAATGTGACGATGTACCCCGCACCATTTCGAAAAAAATACTCTCCGTCGCATTTTGATTCATCTAACTGGGGGATTATCCATTTTTTTCGGATTGTATAGAGTGTTCGCATTCTTCGGCAAACGAAGAGAGTTCGCTTTCTTCGGCAAACGAAATCGCGACCATAAAAAGGCAAATCATAAATTTACTCATTAGTACAAAATTCCTATATCAGCTTGAATAACCCATGGCATCTTTTTTGTTTTTCCTTGGCTCATAAAGTGCCTCAATAAGATGTACTTTCTGAATATACCTTTATTTATTGAATATACCTTTATTTATGCGGCTTCACAAGCGATTTGGTACGGAAAAAAACAAAAAAATTGGATGGATTTTTGGCTTTTTGACTAATTTTTTTGCAGCTTGGTACTGCCGAAATGGTTATATACCTCCGAAAATTCCTGGTCGGCGATTCTCGGCGTGGAATTCGTCGTGGCGACCTTCATCGTGTTCGGCTCCATCGCCTTTTTGGCGGGGACGGTCAAGAACTTCTTGCTCAATAGCCCCAAGGCAAACCGCAACCTCAACTGGTTCAGCGGCTGCGTATTCGTGCTCCTCGCTATCGCGTTGTTCGTGATGTAATAAATGAGTATCTCATTCTGAGCACTTAAACAAAATTTTGCATGCAAATTTGTTGACAATTCTTATATTTTTGTTATATTAAACTTAAAAGTAAGAAAAACGTAACAAAAAGGTATGTAACTATGGAATTGATCACTAATTTCAAGGACGTTCTCCATGTCTTCAATATGAAGAAGATGGATAATCCAGCTCTTTTCGGTGAAATTCAGAAAGCAGTTGCAAGTGCTTTCAATCAACCTTGTGTAGAAGATGTCTTTGATAATCAGTATAACTATATTGTGAGTATCGACAAAGATGAGAATAATGAAGTTGTATCTGGATATCGACATATTCTCTGCAAGGACGCTCGCAACGGAAATTCTTTCAATTTGAACACATTCAAGTACTATGATTTTTCGGGCGATTTCTCTAAGAATTATGCTGATTATACATTAGAACTTGGCCGTTCTTTTGTAAACTTCGCCGCAAAACGTAAAATGTGGGGATTATTCTCCATTTGGCAATGTGGCCTTGGTCCTCTCATTAATTACCAATCAGAACATAATGGCGTTCGGTACATCCTCGGTCAGGTTTCTCTCCAAGAGGGTACCTACGACATAGAAAGTATCAAAGCTATTCTAAAGATGTTCTGGGTAAACTTTGGAACGACGACTCTATTGATTCCAAGGAAGCCTGCATTCTCTCCGGAAGAACTAGAGACTTTCAATGTAAATTCTAAACTAGATTTCTCTGGCGACTACAAAACTGACAAAGTAGAACTAACAAAATTTCTCAAAGAAAAGGGGCTGGCGAAACCTACACTTTATCTCAGCTATGCAGATCTCGTTGATGGGAAGAAGAGTGGACTCTCCTGCTTCCTTCCAGTACACAATTCATTGCTGAAATGCTATGAAATGGGCTTCCTGCTCAAAATCAGTGAAATTTCTCCTGAAAGCAACGAGAGATATCTCCGTTCGAGCTATAATCCCAAAGCATTCGCGTAATCTTTCAGATTAAAGTTTTTCCTAGGCTCATAAAGAGCCACTATAAGATATACTTTCCTGGTTCAGCGGCTGCATGTTTGTGCTCCTTGCCGTCACGTTGTTCGTGATGTAATCTAGGTTTTAGTATGTTTCGCAATAGGGGATGTCGTTAAAGGGAATGGCGACACCTTCTTTAATAAAATGAGCCTGCAACAGGGAGTCGTTCTTGGAAAATAGGCTGTCCCCTTTCAAGAAGGACATGGTGATTTTGCAGAATCCGTTTTCGGGAATGACGATGCCTTTGCTAAAGTTGGGAGTCAAGGTTGTCGAGGTCATTCCGCATGCATAGTGATACGAGACGAATTCAGCTTGACCTGGTTCGATGTAGGCCGAGAAAAGATTGTCTTGGGCAGATGTCCATGTGGGCTTGACTATGATTTTTTCGCCGCCGAGTATAATCTGTTGTTGGTAACCTCCACTGCAAAAGCCGACAGGCTGGCGGAAAACGCCTATAACGCCCGATTTATTTTGTGCAAAGGTATTTTTGTTTGAAACAGAGAGGGATTGGGCGCATCCAATCAAGAGGAGGCAAACTCCCAGATAACTAAGTTTTTTAACGAATTTCATCTTTTCCTCAAAAAAATACTCGGTCCTCGAGTCCCCTTAACATACCTTATTTTACGCTGATTCGCAAGTACTTTATCTTTGGTACAGGGTTAAAGTTGAAAAAAATTGCATGGAGAATCACTTCTTTTACTAAATTCTCGCGCATGAAACTCCTTTTTACCGACCTGGACGGAACGCTCCTGACCGACGACAAGCGCATCCTCGATGCGGATATGGCCGCTATTGATGCGATGCTTTCTCGCGGGCACAAGTTGGTGCTCTGCACGGGGCGTCCGCTCACGAGCGCAAAGCAACTGGCGCAAAAGTACGGCTTCGACAAGCCCGGTTTTTTCCTGGTGAGTTTCAACGGCGGGCTAATCTACGATTATGCGACCGAGAAAGCGATTCTCACGCGGTACATTCCTGTCGACGAGGTTAAATTTATCATGGATGCGGCGCACCGCTACGGTATGCATGCGCATACGTATTCGGGCGATCTCGTGGTTTCGGAATACGAGACGGAACAGCTCAAGACATATTGCCGCCTGATGAAGATGGATTACGTTGTTGTGAAGGATATCCGCGAATACTACGGCGAGTTTATCAATGTGGTGGTGAAGCCGCCCATCAAGGTGAATATCATTACGCCGTTCGACCATTCGAGCCTCGTGGATTTCCGAGCCGAAATGCGCAAGACAACGGCGGGCAAACTCTTTGACGTGTTCAGCAAGCCCGAAATGCTCGAGTTTTCGCACATGCAGAGCAACAAGGGCGATGCGGTACGCTTCATGGCCGAGTATTACAAGGTCCCGCTTGAAGATACGATTGCGGTGGGCGACGAGGAGAATGATTGCCCCATGATCGAGGCAGCGGGTGTCGGCGTTGCTGTGGCGAACGCTTCTCCGGTGGCAAAGGACATTGCCGATTACGTGACTGCAAACGACAACAATCATTCGGCAATCGCCGAGGTGATTGAGAAATTCGTGCTTGGCTAGGGAGAGATTTTCTATATTCTCCCTAGAGGCTTTACTATGAAATTCTTTGTGACGGGTGTAGGTGGCCAGTTGGGTCACGACGTGATGAATGAACTCGCCAAACGAGGGCATACGGGCGTGGGTTCGGACATGGCTCCTGCTTACAGCGGTTTTGCCGACGGTTCCGCCGTGACGGCAATGCCCTACGTGCAGCTCGACATTACGGATGCTGCTGCTGTTGAAAAAGTGATTTCTGAAGTGAACCCGGATGCAGTGATTCATTGCGCTGCATGGACTGCTGTGGATTTGGCCGAAGACGATGCGAACGTGGCGAAGGTCCGCGCGGTGAACGCGGGTGGCACGCAGAACATCGCGAATGCCTGCAAAAAACTCGGCTGCAAGATGACCTACATCAGCACGGACTACGTTTTTGATGGCCAGGGAATGGAACCTTGGAAGCCTGATTGCAAGGATTACAAGCCTTTGAACGTTTACGGTCAGACCAAGCTTGAAGGCGAACTTGCCGTGAGCGGGACTTTGGAAAAGTACTTTATCGTTCGTATCGCTTGGGTGTTCGGCCTCAACGGCAAGAATTTCATCAAGACGATGCTTAATGTGGGCAAGACTCACGATACCGTGCGCGTGGTGAACGACCAGATTGGCACGCCGACGTACACGCTTGACCTTTCGCGCCTGCTGATAGATATGAATGAAACCGAAAAGTACGGCTATTACCACGCCACGAATGAAGGCGGATTCATCAGCTGGTACGATTTTACCTGCGAAATCTTCAAGCAGGCGGGTTACAGCACTAAGGTTGTGCCCGTGACGACCGCGGAATACGGCCTCAGCAAGGCGGCGCGTCCGTTCAACAGCCGTTTGGACAAGAGCAAGCTCGTGGAAGCCGGTTTCAAGCCGCTCCCCACATGGCAAGATGCCTTAGCGAGATATTTAAAAGAACTTTCCTAACCACCAACCACTAATCACTAACCACTATGGAAAAGCAAACTTACCGTGAAGTGATGCCGGGGGAACTCCCGTGCGAAGTGCCAGAATGCGACGGCGTGATGGTCGTCGACCCCGATAACAGCTACAAACTCACCTGCGACAAGTGCGGACATATCAAGGAGTGAGCACGCTCCTTACAGTCGCTTCGAGCAATGAGGTCGCTTCGCTTTGAGATAAATAATCGCGCCGAAGGCGCCAAACTTAAAACTCATAGGGAGCCGTAGGCGACCGACCTCATACCTCACACCTCATACCTCATAGCTAGCATGTCTTACGAGAACTTGAAAATTGCTTACCCGGACCTTCCTGTCGTTGAACATCGGGAAGAGTTCTTTGAGATGCTTGAGAAGCATCAGGTGGTGATTGTCAAGGCGGACACCGGTTCGGGCAAGTCGACGCAGCTGCCGAAGTTCCTGCTGGAGTGGTATTCCTCAAAGGGCGAAGCCCGTGCTCATACCTCAGAGCGCGAAGCGCGACCTCATAACCTTTTCAAAATTGGTGTGACGGAGCCGCGTCGTTTGGCGGCGATTTCCATTGCGGACCGCTTGCGCGAAGAACTGAAGGACGAAACGCTAGTCAGCACCAAAATCCGTTTTTGGGAACAGGGCCAGAGCGACGCTCCCATCAAGGTGATGACGGACGGCATTTTGTTGCAGGAATTTCGCCGCGACAGGCTTTTTAGGCAGTATTCGGCCATCGTGATTGATGAGGCTCATGAACGCTCGCTGAACATCGACATTCTGCTCGGCATTTTCAAGACTGTTTTGCATGAACGCCCGGAATTCAAGCTGATTGTGGCTTCCGCGACGCTCGATGCCAAGCTTTTCGAGGAATTTTACGACAACAGCTGTGTGCTCGAAGCCGAGGGAAGAACGTTCCCCGTTGAAGTTGAATATTATTTCGGTGCGCGAAGCGCAGATTATTTACCTCATAGCGGCAAGGCCGCGACCTCATACCTCAAAGGGTCGCAAGACCCGACCTCAGACCTCAATATTTCTGGCAAGGGGGATTCGGGCCTTTTGGACGAGGCCCGCGATGCGATTCTCGACCTGGAAACGCGCCACCGCGACCACCTGCTTTGTTTTTTACCGACGGAACGCGACATCCAGGATTTGGCGGGCGAGCTCGCGCACGAACTGGACTCTGCGACTTTCGACATCTTGCCGCTTTACGGGCGCATGAGCCCCGATGAACAGCGCCGCATCTTCAAGCATACGGAAAAGACCCGCGTAGTGCTCGCGACGAACATTGCGGAAACGTCGCTCACGATTCCGGGAATCGCCTACGTGGTGGACACGGGTACGGCCCGCATTTCGCGGTATAACGCGCAATCGCGAATCCAAGGGTTGCCCGTCGAGGACATTTCGAAGGCGAGTGCCCGGCAGCGCACAGGGCGTGCGGGGCGCGTAAAGCCTGGTGTTTGCATCCGCCTTTATTCTCCCGAGGATTTCGAGAAGCGTGACGAGTTTACGGAGCCGGAAATCCGGCGGAGTAATCTCGCGAACGTGGTTTTGCAACTGCGCAGCCTCGGGCTGGAACTTGAAAACTTTCCGTTCCTGCAGTCGCCGCCGCATTCGGCATTTCGCGGCGCGTACAAGACGCTTTTTGAACTCGGCGCGTTGACCGCCGATAACGCCAGCGGACATGTGACCAAGCTTGGCCGCGAGATGACTCGCCTCCCGATGGACGTGGCGCTTTCGGCAGTGCTCCTGCGGGCGCGTGATGCCGGCGTTTTGCAGCCCGCATTGATTGTTTGTTCGGCCTTGAGCATCCAGGACCCGCGTGTGGTACCGAGCGAAGAACCCGAACGCACCCGCATTCGTCAGCTGCACCGCAAGTTTGCAGGCCACAAGAGCGATTTCCTCACGTTCATCTGCATGTGGAACGCCTTCTGCGCTGAATGGGATGGCAAAACCTGGAACAAGTTGCGCAAGTTCTGCGACAAGAGCAGCCTGCATTTTTTGCGGTGCCGCGAATGGATTGATTTGTACGAACAGTTCGGGCGCATCCTCGATGTGAAATTTGAGAATCGCGTGTGCCCGCTTGACAGCTTCCACCGCGATAACCTGCACATCGCACTCCTTTCGGGATTCCTGGGCGGCGTTGCGCTCCGCGACATGGAAAACGGCTGCTACCGCTTGGTGAGCGGCCGCGAGACGCATGTGTTCCCGGGCAGCGACCTTTATGGCAAGAGCGCGGAATGGCTCTTTAGCGCCGAGGTGCGTGAGACGAGCCGTATCTTCCTCAACAAGGCTGCCGAAATCAAGCCCGAATGGATTATGCAGGTGGCGGAACCCTTCTGCACGCGTCGCTGGTATGCGCCTACGTGGAACCAGGATCGTGGTTTTGTGGAAGCGGTGGAGGAGGTGAGTTTCCGCGGGCTCGTGATTAGCCGTGGCCATCGCGTGGATTACGCCCGCGTGAATCCTGACGAGTGCGCCGAGATTTTCTGGCGCGAGGCCGTTGTGCTTGGCCAGATGGCTCGCCCGTTTGCCTTTATGACGCACAACGAGCGTGTTGTCGAGGATTTGCATGCGCTGGAAGCCCGCAAGCGCCAATTCGGGCTGGCCCCGAGCGAAGATGCGCTGGTGGATTACTATGTGCGCATTGCGCATGAGGTGAATTCCATCAAGACACTCAAGGATTACATTCGCGAACATACTGACCAGTTCCTGAAATTCGATGCGAAGTTCTGGCTGAATCAGTTAGATACTGGTGTAGAGAGTGTCATTGCGAGCGAAGCGCGGCAATCTCTAGGCGATTTTTGGGGGAAGAATCCTCGGCACAAAAGGGAGAACCCCGACCAAGTCGGGGTTGACAAGAATCGTTCATCTCTAGGTGGTTCCCTCGAACAGTTCCGCATTGAAGGGCTTGACGGTTCCAGTCGCATGGTGATGGGCGAGATGGTCTTCGATGCGACTCGCGACTGCGACGGTATCACGCTCGACTTGCCATACGACATGCTCCCGCAGGTAACGCCTGCGACGCTTGCTCTCTCGATTCACCAGTGGCGCGAATGGATGGCGGAATCTGTCATCCGCGAGATGCCCAAGAATGCAAAAAAGCAACTGGAAGGCAAGCGCACGTTTATCGACGACGCCTTCTGCGACAAACTCAAGGAAAAACCGCACAAGGCTCCGCTCTTTAGCCTCTACGAGGTCTTTGCCGAGATGAAGCAACTCGATTGCGACATCCCGACGGTTACGCCTGAAAAAGAAAATCACTTGCGGATTCATGCGAGAATCTTCAAGCAGGGATTCCCGGAGAAATTTTCCACCGAAATTAACCCGGAATGGGGGAGTTTCCGGCTCTTTGCTGCGGTGCGACCTGTTCTGGTGACGTTCGGTATTGACTTTGCTCTTGGCAACATGCGCTTTGGCTGGCGTTTGGGCGAATCGGCGCTCATGACTCCGGCAGAATCTGCGTTCTGGCAAGCTTTCCGCAAGCGTGTAGTGGTTCGGCAGGCTCACCAACCTGGCAAGGTCACTGAGCTAGCCGAAGTGACTGATTCTGCCTCCACGCTCATTGTCGACCGTCTGAACATGCTCGAGACGGGCGGCCTCTATTCCGACGGTTTCAAAACGGCGCTCAAGTCGTGGGTTTTGAAGTCTCTTGTCGTTGACAATCTGGACGCAAACCGTTGTGTGCGTTTTTCGGGTCTCGAGTTTTCCCGTGGTAAAAAAATTCGCGACTTCAAGAACCTTGCCGCAAGCACCCGCAGCGAAGACGAAGAAATGCGCCTTGCGCTTGTGCGTGCGACCTACGAATCGGCGCTTCTTGGAGCTGACGCCTTCGTGAAACTTTGGGACATTCTTCGCGAATACTCGGTAGCGATGCGCCAGGGCGGTGATCACGCTCGCGATGCCATTGCCGCACTCATGGCGAAAAATAAGTCTATCTCGAAAATTGCAGCGCTCTACTTGCCCGACCACAAGGAAAATACTTTGTTCGAAAGGTTGTCTGTGCTCGGCGCAGATATGTCGGTTGGAGATTGCTTCGCTCAAGGGGCTCGCAATGACAAGGTTGACCTTTCCGTCAAGGACCTCCGTGAAAAGTTCCGTATTTACCTCAAGGCCCGCTTCATGAAGGATCACGAGCTCAAAAATGCACGCGACATCCTCTCGAAAATGGAACGCATGCCGCAGGATGATTCGGAATATCCCGAGCTCTATTTGCAGGCTTGTGCCTTGCTTGAGGACTTTGAAATCCTCAAATTCAAACGCAAGGGTGACGATGCCGAAGAAGTCATCGAAGACGATGCCCTGGCCAAGCTCAAGGGCCGTTTTGGCCGGTTGAAATAGGTTCTTGTGGTCTGTTCCGCTTTGTTTTTTCTAAATTTTATCGGGATGAAGTTTCGTTTAAGTTTAATCTGCTTGTTGGCTTTCGTTTTCTTTACTGCCTGCTCTAACAGCGAGGATCCTGTCATTGTGTCGGTGGGCAGTACCAAACTGCATCTTTCCGAAATCAGGGTTATGGCTCCCGAATGGGATTCTTGGGGTAATCGTGAACGCCTTTCGTTTTTGGATCACTGGATTGACGAAGAAATCATTTTCCAGGAGGCCGAGTCCAACGGAGTCTTGGAAGATTCCGCTCTTTCGCAGCAAATCGAGTCAATGGTTCGCAAAATGGCGGTGGATTATTTCCTCCAGACCTTTACAGATTCCATGCTTGTGACGGATGCCGAAAAACAGGAATACTACAAGAGCCATCCGGAGCAGTTTCTGCGAGGGAAGACTATCGCGTCCGGTGCTATCCTGTATTTTAGCGAATGGAAAAATGGCGATACCTATTACCGGGGTCACAAGAACTTAGTTTACGACAGCATTCCCAAGCAACATTATCTCGTGCGGAAGATTGTGGAGTTCGATTCTGTGGAGACCACGCCGGACAGTTGCATGATTCCTAACCTGCAAGAAATTCCGGTGGGCTATATCTCGCAGATGAAGGCTTGCGAGGGGGCTTTGAAAATTGCCGTTGTCGTGAAACGCTTGGATTCTGCGGATGTTTTGCCGTTCGAAGAGGTTGCGGAAGATGTCCGTACCCGTGCATGGCTGGAACACCAAAAAATTGTTTTAGATCGCTTGAAAAAGGAATGGAAGAGTTCCCGCCCCATTTTCATGAAGACAAATGTATTTGAAAAGGATAAATGATGCCTAGATTTTTTCGCAATGTAGTTCCTTTGATTTTTGCCTGCTGTACTGTGGCCTCCGCTGCACCGGTCCTCATGGAAGGTATTGCCGCGGTTGTCGATGGTAAGCCTATCATGCGCTCGGAACTCATGAACAAGCTTTACCAGTTCCAAGAGATGCCCGAAGCGGCGGACATGAGTGAAAAGCAGCAAAAGGATTATGTCCTTGAAAAGTTAATCGAAGAAAAGGTTTTGCTCAGCCGCATTGACCGCGACTCCATTGTGGTGTCGGACGCCGAGGTGGACCAGCGTGTGACAGCACACATGACACAACTTGCGGCAAGCCAGAATATCGACCTGACCACTTTGGAAAAGGCTATCCGTAGCCAGTTGGGCATCAGCGTTGCCCAGTATCGCGATCAGTTGGCGAAGCAAATTCGTTCCCATATCGAAATGATGCGTGTCCGCCAGATGCATGTGGGGACGATTCATCCGACTAAAAAAGAGGTGGATGCTTTTTACAAGGTGTACAAGGATTCCCTTCCGAGACAGTACAATTGCGTACTCTTGAGTCACATCCAGATTCCAATTGTCCCGGATTCTATGATTGTGGATTCTGTCAAGAATATTGCGGAGTCGCTTATCGATAGCCTGAACTTGGGGATGAGCTTTGAATTGTTGGCGAAAAATCACTCCCAGGATACCAGTGCAGCCAAGGGTGGTGATTTAGGCTATTTCAAACGCGGCCTTCTGGATCCGGCTTTTGAACGTGCTTTGGATAAACTTTCTAACGGACAGTATGCGGCGACTCCGGTCCAGACGAATTTGGGGTGGCATATTGCCCGTGTTCTCGGCCGCAAGGAAGACGGTGTCCGTTCTGCACAGATTTTGTTGCGCACCATTCCGTCGCCGAAAGATTCTGCGGCAATTTTGCGTTTGGCCGATTCGCTTAGAACTGCAATAAAAACGAAAGAAGCTTTTGCTGCTGCGGCAAAGAAATACAGTGAGGACAAGTCCAGCAACTATGCTGGGGGCCTTTTGGGCTGGTACCAAAAGAACGAAATGGAGCCGGCGTATGTCGATCCCGTAGCCAACTTGAATGTGGGTGAAATTTCTGAACCAGTCCTGATTGATGGTGCTTATCATTTGTTCCGCTTGGATGATTCAAGGCAAATTCGTGAACTGACGATGGAAGAAGACTACGGCAAGATAGAACAGCTTGCGGCAAACCATCTCGAAGACCAAAAGTTGGAAAAGCTCGTCAAGAGGTGGCGTACAGAAGTCCATGTGGAAATCCGCATGACGGAGTAATTAGCGAATTATGATTGACTTTACCCATGTCACCAAGTCTTACGAGGAAAACTGGAAGGCGCTGAATAACGTCACTTTCCGGGTGAACAAGGGTGAATTCGTTTTCTTGACGGGGCATTCCGGCGCAGGAAAGTCTACGGTCTTGAAGCTAATTTATATGGACGAACGTCCTGACGAAGATCGTGGTGGCCAGGTGATGGTGAAGTTCACCGGGGATTGCGTTTACGATAGCAAGAATACTCCCGACAGCAAGATCCAGGCGTTGCGCCGCAAAATGGGGATTGTTTTTCAGGATTTCAAGCTGCTGCCCGATAGGAACGTTTTTGAGAACGTGGCACTTGCACTCCGTATCGTGGGGACCCCGAGCAGCAAGATAAACTCGATTGTTTTTGATGCGCTAGCGCTTGTTGGCGTGAGCCAGAAACGTTTTGCTATGCCGTACACGCTTTCGGGCGGTGAACAGCAGCGCGTGGCGATTGCGCGTGCGATGGTGCACAATCCGTATGTGCTTTTGGCCGACGAACCGACCGGTAACCTCGACCCGAAAAACGCCGAGGAAGTTTTCAGCATTTTCAAGGAAATCAATGCGCGCGGCACGACTGTGGTGATGGCGACGCATAACCCGGACTTTTACCTGAACAGCCCCTTCCGCCGCCTGGTGCTTGACCACGGCGAACTCTTGAACAGGGATATGATTTAGGGGCAATGAGGTCGGCACTTCGTGCCTTTGAGGTCGCTCGCAAGCTCGCTTTGAGGTGTGAGGTAAGTAGGAAGTTCGAGCCTCATCGCTCATAGCACACCGCTCACCGCTCGTACCTCGCACCTCGAGCCTAAAAATTTGTCATTGCGAAGGGCGAATAGCCCTGAAGCAATCTCCGTTAGAGAATCTAGAGGTTAGAATCTAGGGGCTAGGGAGAAATATCACGGCTTCGCCGTCTGTTATTAACGCACTAAGTGCGTGATTCTTTTTCACTAACCTCGCGCCTCTACGCAGTCAGCGATGAGTAGTAAAACTACAGAACCTATACCTCATACCTCATCGCTCATAGCTCACCGCTCACCGCTCGTGCCTCGAGCCCCGAGCCTGGAACCTTATACCTCATCGCTCACAGCTCATGGCTCACCGCTCATCGCTCTCAGCTCCCCGGGTTTCAAGTCGCCTAGTGTGTACTTGTCGAATTGAATGCGCATAAGGCGCATGACTTCGTAACCCAGGTGGGCGAGCATGCGGCGGATTTCGCGGTTCTTGCCCTCGGATAGCGTGATTTCGAGCCAGCAGTTCTTTTCGCCTTCGCTGTGGAAAACTGCGCGCTCGGCGTGCATGAATTCTTCGCTTTCGCCGAAGACGCGGGGTGGAACGTTGAAGCCCTTTTCCATTTTGGCGAGGTCGTCGGCAGTGGGGTGGCCTTTGACCTGCACCCGGTAGATTTTGAGATGGTCCGCGCTACTTAAAACATCATCGGCCCATTGCGTGTCGTTCGTAAACAGCAACAATCCTTCGCTCGCGGCGTCGAGACGGCCTACGGGCGATATGTGCGGTACGGGCTTGCCGGGGAATAGTTTGGCGTATTGCTCGCGGAACAGGTCCATCACGGTCTTGCGGCCCTTCTCGTCGCTTGCGGTGGTCACGACTCCGCGTGGCTTGTTCATCGCAAAGTAGAATTTTTGGGCGGCCTCGACGGGCGTGCCGTCCACGAGGATTTCGTCTTTTTCGTAGGCGGGCGTTTCGGGGTCGCACACGATTTTACCACGCAAAGAAACCCGGCCCTCGCGGACCAGGTTTTCTGCGATGCTCCGGCTACAAAACCCACGCTTGGATATCACGCGGGCAACGCCGTGAGTTTTTTCCTTCGCGGCTTGCGGGCGTTTATTCCAATTGCTTTTGTTATTGAAGCTCATTTGAATTGTCATTCCCGCCTCCGGGCGGGCACCTCCCTTTGCTGGTATAAAATGGAGATTCCCGCCTCCGCGGGAATGACATAACCAGTGATTTACTTTCCGAGGTATGCCTTTATATTGGCGAGGCATTTTGCGTTCTGCGCTTCGGTGCCCACGGTAATGCGGAGCACGTCGCCCATCGCAGGCTGCGGACGGATGATGGTGCCCTTCGACTGCAGGAACTTGAACGCGTCAATCGGGTCCTTGAATCCGCTGACGGCGATGAAGTTCGCGTGGCTGTCGACGTAAGCGAGGCCCAGTTCCTTGAAGCCGGCCTTGAGCTGTTCGAGGCCCTTCTTGTTGAGTTCGCGGACCTTGTTCACGTATTCCTGGTCGTCGATGGCGCCGATGGCGGCTGCCTGGGCGATGCTGTTCACGTTGAACGGTTCACGCACGCGGTTGATGAGGTTCACGATTTCGGGGCGGGTGATGCAGTAGCCCACGCGCAGACCGGCGAGACCGTAGATCTTGCTGAACGTACGGCAGCAGATGATGTTCCTACCTTCGGCGATGCGGCTGTTGAAATCCGGAACGAGTTCCGGGGTGTCTTCGATAAATTCGGTGTAGGCTTCGTCCATCACGAGCACGCAGGTTTCCGGGAGGCTGTCGGCGAAGTCGATGATTTCCTTGGCGGTGAGGTCGGAGCCCGTCGGGTTGTTCGGGTTCGCGAGGAACACGATGCGGGTCTTCTCATTCACGGCGGCGCGCATGGCCTTGAGGTCGTAGTTGTAGGCTGGGGCCGGCATGTCGACTTCGATAATCTTTGCGTTCATCGCCATGGTGGCGAGCTTGTAGACGGCAAAGCTGTGCTTGCCCATCACGGCTTCGGTGCCGGGGCCGAGGAATACCTGGGCGATCATGTCCAGAAGTTCGTTGCTGCCGTTACCCACGGCAATCTGTTCGCGCTTTACGCCGCGGAACTCTGCAATCTTTCCGATGAGGTCGTAGCTGCCGCCATCTGGGTAGAGGTTCACTTCTTCTAGGGCCTTGCGGGCTTCTTCCATGCCCTTCGGGCTCGGGCCGAACGGGTTCTCGTTGCTCGCGAGCTTGTCGATTTCTTTCGGGTCGAGGCCGAATTCGCGGGCGGTGTAGGCGATGGGCTTGCCGGTCACGTAGAGCGGCTGGTTCAAGATGTGCTTTTGAGCGAGTTCGTTAATATCCATGATAAATAGAGGTTTGAGGTTTGAGGTCGGTCGCCTTCGGCTCCCTTTGAGGTATGAGGTTTGTATTTGATCTCAAAGCGAGATTTCCGGTGATCTTTTGTTCTTTGTTTTATTGAAAAATAGCAAAAGCGCGGCGAAGAATATATATTTCTCGTATGAACAGGACGTTTTTCAAGTTGTTCCTTGCTGTTTTTACCGCTGTTTTCTTCGCGGCCTGCTCGACTCCGACGATTCCCAACGACGATGATTCGTATGGATTAGAATCTTCTTCTAGCAAAGAAAAATCGTCAAGTTCTAAAAAACTTTCATCTTCAAGCAAGGCGAAGTCAAGCAGTTCCAAAGTTTCGTCGTCTTCAAGTAGTTCCGAAAAAAAATTATCGTCTAGTATTTCGTTGTTGTCCATTTACGAAGCGGTAGAGGAATCTGGCCTGTACACGACCAAGGACTCTGTGGCTGCATACTTGTGCAAGTTTGATAAATTGCCTGCAAACTATGTTGGGAAAAATGCAGGAAAGAAACTTTACGAATCCGAAACGGGCAACACATTTTCAAAGTGGAATTTTAATCCGTGGACAACAATCGGCGTGATGATTGGCGGCGACAATTTCGACAATTATGCTTCGGATCCTGAGTATTATCATGAGACGTTGCCCGAAGGCTCGTACCACGAGGCCGATGTGGACTATTCGGGCAAGAACCGCGGAACCAATCGGCTTGTGTATCAGTCGGATTGCATTATATTTTATACTGCGGATCACTACGAAACTTTCAAGAAATTGGAAATCCGGTAGAATTTTTAAAATAGACAGGAGTCCCTATGAACCATTCACGCTTTGCTCTTGCAGCATCTATTGCTATTCCGCTGGCTATGCTTTCCGCCTGCGGTGATGAAGTTACCGAGGTGACTCAGGTGACTGAGGTCAAGCAGGTCCCTATTACGATGGTCTCGGCCGAGAAGGACTTGCCCACTTGCGGCGAGGATATCAACGGCTCCTTTGTCATCACCATGGACAAACAAAAGGTTTTTGTGTGCTACTCCGAGAAATGGTACACCTTGAATGCGGTGGATGGCAGTTCCGAAGGCAAAGCCGGAACGAATGGCAAGAACGGTACTAACGGGAAAAATGGCACCAATGGCAAGGATGGTTCCGATGGTGAAGATGGCGTGTCATGTACGGGTGTCGCATTTGAAAGTGGCGACAGCACGGGCTTTAAAATCGTGTGCGGCACGGATACGCTGGGCGTGATTCTGAACGGCAAGGACGGCGTGGATGGTGCCGATGGAAAGAATGGTCGCCACGGGTTGGTGCCGGGTCTCGCGAAAAAGCTTGTGAAGCGAATGAAACGAGGGATAAATGCTTCGGCGTTCTTTTCAGGAAGAGATGATTTTAGCGAATTCGACGACAATATTTTTATGAGTGATTGGCCTTTGTATACAGATACTAGCAATTACGACCGATTGGAAAAGAAGCATTTCAAGATGATAGCAGACAAGGGCTTTGATCATATACGCTTCCAAATACGATGGGATACTCATTTTATAGGGAAAAAAACTGGATGTTTGATAAATCCTGAGTATATGAAACAAGTTAGGTGGGCTGTAGATAATACCATTGCAAACGGCATGATTGCTGTGGTTGATGAACATGAACTTCTGATGAGCCAAAGGGTGACGGATAATAATAAGACTTCTAATAGTTATACTTATAAGACGGCTTCACCTTGCGAAAAAAAGATATATCGGCAGATAATAGATGAAATGAAGGATATATCTCCGGATTCATTGATTATTGAGTTGCCTAATGAACCCACTACGGATGAGTATATCACGGCAACGCAATGGAATAATTTAGTGGATAGCCTTATCCAGATTATTCATGGGGTAGATCCGGCTCGTGTTATTATTGTGGGTGGCAGAAATTATTACAGTAAAGACAATTTGAATGAACTGCAGTTGGATGACCCGAATGGACTTTTAATGGCGAGTTTCCATTATTATGATCCATATAAATTTGCATCGAATTGTGGATCGGGTGCCCCGCCTGCTGATTCTTGTGGAAAAGAAACTTGGGAGGGGACTAATAACCAAAAAATGGCAATTTATAAAGACTTTGAACAAGTGGCTCTGTGGTCTAGCTCTCATGGCAACATGCCTGTATATCTAGGTGAATATGGTACGATTTATTATATCAAGGATGATGCCAGTGTGGAAAGGTGGTTGACCTCCATTACCCAAATTGCAGACTATTTTGGTTTTGCGACGGCGATGCATAATTTTGGTGGCGATTACTATGTGTATTATTTTGAAAAGGATGAGTGGGTGGAGCACAAGCTCCGTGCGCTGTTCAATCCGAAGGAAAAGTTTGTCGCTCCCGATCGCCCTGACTTGGATGCGTTTTCGAAAATTACGGTCATCGAAGACTTTGGGGATGATTTCCCGAAAAGCAAGTTGTCCAGCGACTTGGGTTTGAATTTCAACTGGGACTTCTACAATAGCTGCGAGGGCCGAACAGCTTGCGATACGGTGGTGACGACCAACGAAGCCGGAACTCGTTCCGAAACAGCGACGATGGCTTCGTTCAAGACGACGGATGGACACTCCGGGGATGGTCTTTACATGAAGCATGTTGTCGACCTACCAAAAGATGTTTCTCCGTATTGGGCTTTAAACCTCAATTTAAGTAAAGGCGGCGATTATGTCGATCTCTCCAAGATGGAAGCTATTTCCTTCTGGGCCAAGGGACAGGGAAAAATAAGGCTGGTGCTTTTTACAGCCTATAGCGACTCCCTTGCCGCAAAGTCTAGTGATCCCGATTGGAAAGCTGGCTTCTATGGAGAATTCAGTTTGAGTGACGAATGGACCCGCCATGTAATTTGGGCGGATGCTTTACTTCCCGAAAGGTACTCCGGATTGGAATCCATCGGTGGGGAATGGGAGAATGCCAAGGACCGCGTTTATAAGATTGAATTCAAGAATGGCGATGGAATTCTTCAAGGCATGAAATCCACCATAGAATGGTACTTGGATGACATCACTATTCACGGGATGGATTTAGAAGACTTCTAAAAAATTCGACCAGTTCGCGATTTGTGCGGTCGTTTAGCGCATCGGCTTCTTGGACGGAGTGGTGCTCGTCGCCTGCAAAGTCGCGGGCGCGCTCCCCACAAATATCTACGCCGATAATTCGGCGGTCTTTGGCAATTTCGGTAATAATAGCTTTCATGTGCTCAAGGCGGAGCGAGCCTTGATCCCAGTTGGTGGCTGCATCGGCATGGGAGAGGGCGTCTTTGTCGATGGAAATGTAGAGGGGCTGTGAACTATGAGCTGTGAGTAGTGAGTTCGTCTGTATGTTTGCTATCTCGCTTTCGCGGATGAACGTGACCTTGTTTTGATGGTTGTCAATGCGTGCGCCCGAAGGGTGCGAAGCAATCTCTTCGCAGATTTCATCGACGAGGTGGTCGGCAACTCCGATAATGATAACGTTGTCTATGAACTTATTTTCGTCCAGGGCTTTCTTGACCCAGCCACCACAGCTTAAAATGTCGCCGAATCGTGGCGGCTGCATGTCGGGATGGTGGTCGAATACCACGAGCGAGAACGGCTCCTGCACCATGTCGGTCCAGATTTTGCTCATGTAGTGGTAGTTGCCGTTGTCAAAAAAATGAATTCCTTCGGCGTTTTCAATGCCTGCGTTGGCAATTTGTTCGCGAATGGCGGCAACCGCGTCGTCGTCGCAATAGCAATCTGTTCCCGAAATCTGTGTGCTGTCCAACCATTTGACTCTTGTTGATTTTTCTTCGACAGTGACGGAGCCGACATTCTCGGATGCTGGGGCTACATTATGTGACGAATCTCTCAATGTCTGCAAGAAAGGCTGCTCGGAATAGACGCCAGTGAAATCGTGAATTGTGATTTGCATTACAGAAAGATAGGTTAATTCAGGTAATTTTTGCTTCTTCGGTATTTTACAGGCCCGTTTTTTTATCTTTGATAATGGATTTTTTATAAAAGGATGTTGACGATGATCGATGAAATGTTGCTGAATGTCAAGACTGCCGCCATTTTTGGGCATGTTCGCCCTGATGGGGATTGCGTTGGTTCTGCCCTTGCACTCTATAATTATATCAAGGATAACTTCCCGCAGGTCGATGTCAAGGTCTTTTTGGAAAAGTTCCCCGAGACATACGGAATCCTCAAGGGTGCCGATCTCGTTTTGCCTGAGTATTCCGAGAATGTTTTTGCAGACGGTTGCGATATCGCCTTCCTTCTGGATGCCCCCTCTTTTGAACGAGTTGGTGCAAATGGCGTGCCATGTATCAATAGCGCAAAATTTACATGCAACATAGACCATCATGTCAGCAATCCGCAGAATTTGTGTACAAAGTGCGTCTTGGAAGCGCAATCCAGTTCGACGTGCGAGACTCTGTATTTCTTGATGGACAAGGAAAAAATCAGCACCGAAACCGCAAGCTGCCTTTATCTGGGCATTGTCCACGATACGGGTGCCTTCAAGTATTCATGTACGGGTAAGCGCACCATGAACGTTGTGGGCGACTTGATTGACAAGGGCGTCGATTTCGCGAAGATTGTGAACGAAACCTACTATACGCGTACTTACAAACAGACTCTGATTACCGGGTTTGTTTTGGAAAACTGCAAGATGGGCCTTGACGGCAAGGTGGTGTATTCCATCGTGACCGAGAAGGATATGGAAAAATTCGATGTCCAGCCGGTTGACCTGAGCAACGTCATCGACACACTTCGTGAAGTGGGCGGCACGGAAGTCGCCGTGTTCATCTATCCGGCCAATGGCAAGTACAAGGTTAGCCTGCGCAGCAATTACATTGTGGATGTCAACGCTATCGCCAAGACGTTTGGCGGCGGGGGCCATGTCCGCGCGGCTGGCGGCGATTTTGAGTCGAATCCTGAATTTGCAATCCAGAAAATTCTTATGCTGATTGACGACCAGCTTTAGGCTTGGTGCTGTCGAACCTTTTGCAATACGAGCACGCCCTGCATAATGGGTGGCGCAGCTCTTTTTGTGCGAACCCTTCGCGGAGTTTGCGGGCGAGGGGTGCTTCGAGAATTTCGGCGAGGTTCTGTTCTTGGATGTTCCCGAGCGTGATTTGCCCGCTATAATCCAGGCAGCAGGCGACAACCCGTCCGTCGTGCAAGATGGCCACGTGCGTATCCAGCGCCCGACAAGTCCCCAGAACAAACCTTCTCTCGTCTCTCGCCTCTCGTCTCTCGTCTAATCCAGGCCATTCAAATCGCGTGTCTTCGTGCAGGTAAATTCGTCCGGAAATATTGAAGCTCTTGTGGCGGCTGCAAAAGTGCCCCGGCGTGACCTCGACTCCGAACGTTTCGCGGATGCGGCCGAGCATGTAGCGGTTCCAGGGCGTGGCTTCGATGGCTCCCACGTTCCACAGGCGCAGATTGATGTAGAGGTCCGGACGCTCGACGGCGGCAAGCTGGCAAAAGTCGAGCACGTTTTGCAAGTAACGTTCCGCTGCCTCGCGGGGAAGTTCAGCGTAGGCGTGGGTCGAAAAGTTGACCTGCCGTACCGCTGGGCTGGCAAGGATGCTGCGTCCCGTGCGCTCGATGGTGGTGCCGTTGGTGGTGAGCGTCAGCTTGAGCGGCGTCTGTTCCAGTTTCTTGAGGTAATGTACGAAGCCGGGATGCAGTGTCGGTTCGCCGAGGACATGGAAAAAGACGTTCTTTGCTCCGATTTCTTGCGCTCCGGCGATGCATTTTTCGAAAAGCGGAGTTGGCATGAAGTTGCGCTGGATTTCGCTAGTGTCGCCGTTTTGTGAGCGTGTTCCGCACGGGCAAAAACTGCAGCGCAGATTGCAGGAATCCGTTATTTCGATGTATACGCTTTCCATCGGCCTACTCCTTGTTGAGTGACAATACGGCTGCGTCGTATTCGCCCAGGTTTCCTGCTTTCTTGATTTTCTTGAAGGCTTTCTTGGGAATGCTTGGTTCTAGGTATTCCCAGAAGCTCTTGATGTGCGAGAGAATCTGGCTGTCGCCTTGGTAGGTGCTGCGCGCATGTTCGTATAGCCTGCCGTGCATCTCGAGGATTTTGCTTAGCAAGTCTTTTTCGCTGATGCTGGCTGCGCTTGTGTCGGATGCGGCCTTATATTCGGCGGCGAGGCTTGGGCGGGCGAGCATCCCGCGCCCAATCATGATGCCTGCTAGCTTGGGGTAGCCCGCTTCCATTTTGCGCATCTGGCTAACGCTCGTGATGTCGCCGTTGTAGACAAGGGGGTGACGGCATTCGTCGTAGAACCGCACGAAGGAGGTGAAGTCGACGGCTCCCTTGTATTGCTGCTTGCCGAGCCTCGGGTGAAGCGTGATGTGGGCGAGCGGGGCATCGTTCAAGATGGGCAATAGTGCAAATGCCTCGTCGGGGGAGTTCTGGCCGAGTCGCATCTTGACGGAAAACTTTATGGAATTCTTGGCAGTGAGTCGCGCGATTTCGTCCATGATGCCTTTGACGGTCTGGGTGTCGCTCAGCAGGCCGGCTCCGCGGTGGCGGCTGACTTGCATAGGGAAGGGGCATCCCATGTTGAAGTCGATTTCCGTGAACCCTTTTTGCATGATGGCGTCGGCGAGTGTCTTGAATTCGTTGACGCTGTTAGCGATGATTTGCGGTATGGTTTTTGCCTCGGTAATCAAATCGCGGCCGTCATCAATGTCGCGCAGGTCTTTTTCACGGGGCCTGCCATTTTCTATCCGCAGGAAGGGCGCGTAATAGGCGTCGACCCCGCCAAAGATTTCGGCATGGGCCTTGCGGTAGATGCCGGTGGTGTAACCTTGCAGCGGAGCGAACAGGACTTGCATGGCGCGATTCCGTTGTAGGCGCTTTTGCCTGTGTTACTTGTGGAGAGCCTTTTTCAGTGCGCGGATGGCGTTGCCGCGGTGGCTGATGAGCTTTTTCTCTTCGAGTTCCATCTGCGCGAACGTGCGTGTCTCGCCGTCGGGCACGAACAGCGGATCGTAGCCGAATCCCATGTCGCCAACGGGGCCGTGGTTGATTTGCCCGCGGCATTCTCCCTCGAATACGATGGGTTCGCTGATGGTGAGGTTTCCGCTAGCATCCTTGGTGATTGTCTGGTAGGCGAGGGCGCAAAAGTAGCGTGCCTTGCGGTCGGCAATCCCTTCGAGCTTTTTCAGCAGAAGGTTGTTGTTCTCGTCGTCGTTGCCGTGGCCGCCGCTGTAGCGGGCGCTGTAGATACCCGGTTCGCCGTTCAGTGCGAAAACCTCGAGCCCGGAGTCGTCGGCGAGTACGGTCGCCTCGATGCCGCGCTTGGCAAGCCAGCGGGCTGTAGTGCTTGACTTGATGATGGCGTTTTCGGCGAACGTGGTGCCGTTCTCGATGATTTCCTCGTCGAACCCGATGTCCTTCAAAGTCTTGAATTCGTAATGGTCTGTGCCCAGAATGTGGGCGAAATCCCTGATTTTTCCGCTGCTTGCGGTGGCGATGACGAATAGGTGCTTCATGGGGTTATCTTGAATTGTGGGTCCTTTGCAGCGCAAATTTAGAAAAATCGCTCCTTTATGCCTATGATTGCTCTTCTGGGCCTTGCCGCTTTGCCTTAAAGCGTATCATGAAATTCTAATATTTTGAATTTTTTGTTGTAAAAATTGTGATTTTTTAATAAAAATTAAGCAATCGTATCATTATCTATTGACTTTGCTCAGAAAAAATATATATTCATCCATGTTATGAAGTCCATAATCGAATACGAGAATTTCCGCACCTATATGCAGGATTTTTACGACCAGCGTAAACGCTGCTCGGCGTTTTCCTGGCGTGAATTTTCTCGTTTGGCTGGATTTTCGTCGCCCATCTATATCAAGCTGGTTTGCGAAGGAAAAAGCAACCTGAGCCGGATAGGGGTGGAACGTGTGGCGGCGGCTATGGGACTTGCCGGTTACGACCTTGTGTATTTCCGTTCCCTTGTTGCGTTTTGCCAGGCGAAGAAGGACGCCGACAAAATGCGTGCTTACGAAGAAATGGTGAAGGTCGCTAGCGCCAACAAAGTGCGCGAACTGGACAATGTCCCCCTGCTTTTTTACGAATCATGGAGGATTCCTGTGCTTCGCGAATTGGCTGCCCACATGCCGGGGGCGACACCCGGCGATTTGGCCCGCCTTTGCTATCCGAAAATTTCGGCTGCGGAGGTGAAGGATTCGCTTGCCTTCCTCGTGAAGGAAGGGCTACTCAAGAAGACGTCGGAAAATTCCTATGCGCAGTGTGAAAAGCGCGTGAGGGTCTCTGGCGAGGCGATGCCGATTGCAGTGAGGGCTATGCACCGGCAGATGGCTGAATTTGCAAAGAATGCCGTGGACGATATTCCTTCCTCGGAACGCAATATTTCCGGGCTCACCTTGGGCCTTACGTCCAGGGCGTACCAACGTGTTATTTCGGAGTTGGAATCATTCCGCCAAAAGATTATTGCCATCGCGACAGAGGAAGATGGCATGGACCAAGTCTATCGATTGAATTTGCAACTGTTCCCATTGACCCGAAATAAGAGAGAGGCGGTATGATGGAAAGCTTTTTGAAAATAGTCGGCTTGGCGACGCTTTTGATGTTATGTGCTTGTTCGGACAGAGTGGCAGGCGGTTCGTGGGAAGACACGAATGCGGCTAATGGGGGAACGGCAGACGATCTGTTGAGCTCGGCATCTGACACGCCTGAAGATGCCTTTACTCCGATTGGTGCCGCAGAAAGTTCTAGTTCTTTGGAAAGAGATGAGTCTGATTCTCCGAAAACGAATTTGGATGTTATGCCTTCGTCTTCAAATTCAAACGATCCGGAACCGGCGTTTGATAATGACCTCCCGAAGGGAGGCGTGTCTTCAAGTTCGTTTGCTATGTCTCCGGGGCCTGCAATCGGGGCGACTTCATCCAGTGCTATGGCCGTGACCGTAAATTCCTCTAATGCCAAAAATGGGGGTAATGATTCGTCTTCTATGGCGGGTTCTCCTCCGGCACAGGAAATTCCTTATGTGGAAACGATTAACGTGGGGTCGCAGGTCTGGATGAAGAGCCTCGGGGCAGGCGGAATCGCTCTTGACTGGAACAGTGCCATGGCTCCTGGGGGCTGTCCTGAGGGCTTCCGCCTGCCGACCCTTGGCGAAGCAGATCTTCTCCTGCACATGAATGTCGACGGCACGTTTGCCGATGGTGGCGGAGAGGGTGTCATTACGGGTGGCTCCACGCGTGTGAGGGCTTTGGGCTGGCTACCCGCAAATAATATGGGAAATGGCGTTGTGGACGGAAAATTCTGGACGTCAGAAGAATATGGCGAAACGGGCGCGTACTACTTTGCGGTGTCTGCTACGGAAGACGATGCCCTTTTGCAAGGAGATCTTAGGACGAATGCAGCCTATGTCCGCTGTATAAAAAAATAAACGAGTGTCTTCTCTGACGGATCCACTGAACCGAAACCTCTCTCCACGGTTCAGTGGATTTTTTTATTTATGGGGATGCTATTTGGACGGTTGATGAAAAACAATCGCTAAACCATTTAATATATTTTTCACGTGAATACAAAATATCTCCTTTTCCCGTTTTTTTCCGCAGTAGGTGTTGCCGCTGCTTTGTCGTTCATCTCCTGTGCCTCGAGCAATTCCGTGCCGCCGGCTGTCGAAGCTTCTCGTTCCGAGTTTGCACCCATCGCGGCTGACGAAACACCGGATGCCGTTTTCGAGATAAGGATTGTGGATGCGGACCATCAAGTTCGCGTGGTGAACAAGCCGACTTTGGCTGCGCTGGATTTTGCAGCCTATTCGAGCAACCCCATTCGCTTGGCGGGGAAGGACGAAGTTCCCGAAAATTACAAAGGTGCGATGGAAAATGCCCCAATTGCCGATTATCCGTTCCCGATGCTCGATACGATTGTCGGGTATATGCCCCAGGCTGTTGCCGGGGTTACTCCGATAGCGTGGGAACCGTTCTCGAAAATTTTGTATGCCCAGACGGGAACCGACTCGCTTGCGATTGTCTTGAATTCCGTGGAGGCGGTCAAGTGGGGTGAACCTGAGGTGTTCCGCGCTTTCCAGAACGTGACTCGCCTGTGGGGCGTGAAAAAGGAGAATGGCGTGGAATGGTGGGTCGAGATCCTGCCCGCGTCGTGGACCAAGCGCCAGGCTTTTTATGGCAAGCTGAAACTTGTCTCGGGTGGTGAAACGGCCGAGGTGCTCAACTATTATTTGACTGCCGAGATGAATTCCGAAGAGACCATGAACTGGGCGCGTACGCTCTCGTCTTATTGGTACCCGACGTTGAATACTGATTTGGAACAGCATGTTCCTGGCGATAACTGGCTGAACGAGAAAAACAGACCCTTCGCCGTGATGCGTGGTAACCCAATGGGCAAGCCGATGTGGATTGCTTTCGAGGTGCCTGCGTTCAGAATGACTGACGAAGATATCTACGCGCAGCGCAAGGCCGATTCCCTGCTCGCCGCAGGCGAGGTCGTGCCTGTAGACCGTACGCTGGATACGAGTTCAGCGGCTAGACTTGCGACTCTTGAATCGATGGAAAATAGCTGCCCGGCTAACGATGCGACCGCCAAGTTCCAGAAGGCTTTGAAGGCTAAGCTCGACAAACTGCCTAAGGAACAGAATGCCTGGTCCGACAACGGAATGCTTTGGTTCCGCCGCAACGCGAATTACTTGGTTGCCGACAAGATTAGCGCTCAGGATAGCCTGCACAATCCGCTCCCGCGCATGATTGAGCTGAAACAGCATCTGGATTCCCTCAATATCCAGTTGCTTGTGGTGCCGGTCCCTGTGAAAGAAGAAATTTATGCCGACAAGATGATTGCCGGTACGCCGGAAGACCTTTGCGTGAGCGTGAGTGGTCGCGAATTTATACGTGAAATGCTTGCCGCCGGGATAGACGTGCTTGATTTGTATCCGGCCCTGAAGGCCGCTCGTGCCAGTGACGATGCTCCGCATTACAGCTACCAGCGTTACGATACGCACTGGGCGCTGCCCGGAATGCTTGCCGCCATGGAACTGCTTGCGGCCAGGGTGACACAGTACGCTTGGTACGCGGAATCCGGTGCCCGTCCGGGGAGCCTTGTCATGAAGGATACGGTTGTGCTGCGCGAAGGTGACCTTGTGGCTCACTTGCCGGATGCCGAAAAGTCGAAGTATCCTGCCGACACGCTCGCCGGAATGAAAATTTACAAGGGTGATAAGGCCTATAAGGGCGACAAGAATGCCCCGATTCTCTTGATGGGAGATTCATTTACCGGTGTGTTCGAATCGGTTGACCAGAAGAGCGGTGGCCCGGGTTCCCTGTTGGCCTATGCTGTGGGTCTCGATGTGCAGGTGGCGACGAGTTGGGGTGGCGGCCCTGGTGTACGTAGCCGCATGATGAAGATGACGAAGGATATGCAGAGCAAGCGCCTTGTCATTTACATGATGACGGCTAGGGACTTCTGGCAGTCGCCCATGGAATGGGATAAGCTGTAATCCGGAGCGCCAGGACGATGTTGAAGAAACTGTTCTGGCCGTGCCTGGTGCTGCTATTGACTGTTGCCTTTGCGGTCGCTTTGTGGAGCGGTCGCGCCGCTGAGCCGAAGTATGTCGAAATGGCCTGCCTTTTTGAAGAACGTGCTCCCGGTTGCGTTGATTCCCTTGCGGATTGGAAATCGGGACTTGCTTTTTACGATAGCTCTGTAGCTGTGTCCAGGGATCCGTTGAAATCTTTGACGGCGCTCCTTTGGGACTATTGGAACATTGAGTTTGCCGGAGCGGGCGAGGCTGCTGTTTCCAAAGATGCAGTGCTCCCGTTGCAAGTTTTAAAGAACAGAAAGTCCGGTTGCATGGGCCTTGCGTGGCTTGCTATGATGGTGGCCGAGGCTCGGAACCTGCCGCTGAATGTAATCCTTTTGCCGGGGCATGTCTTTTTGCGTTATGGCAAGTCGAGCGGGTTGGAAGAGTTCGGTTTTGCACGCAAGACGGTGAACTTGGAGCCAAACCGTCGCGGATATTCGTACACAGACGAGGAATACCGCGAAAGGTACAAGAATGGCCATTGGACTGGCCTTGAGTTTAAACCTCTGAAATCCCGAGAGTTTGTGGGCCTTGCCGCTTTTGACTTGGGAAATCTCTATTTGGAAGCCGATCCGCGTCGCGCTTTGGCTTGGTACCGGATGGCGGAGGAATTTTTCCCTGAATATTCTGGCATATCGGTGAATCAGGAAATTGCCAAGAAAAAAGTGCCCTTGGACCTGCCGTGATGTTTTTTTATTTTACGGATATGAAGCGTTGTCTGCTCAAAATACCTCTGGTGTTTTTTTTGGCCTCGTGCGGTTTTTTTGACGATTCTTCGTCTGGCATTAAACTCGAAAGTGTTTTTTTAGAAGATTCTCTACCAGGAATGATTCGCGTGGCGGCAAATGGCCAAGAGGTCATTTTGGGGACGGACGAGGCGACTGCGAAAGCGAACGAGCGACCGCAGATGGAAGTGCGCTTCGATTACGATTTTTCGATGGGCCGTAGTGAGGTCACGTGTGGTGAGTTCAATGGTCTGATGGGGCCGACAACAGGGCTTTTGCTACAATGTGCTAGCGATAATATCCCTGCAACGGATTTGACCTATTACGATGCGGTTCTGTATGCCAATGCACGGAGCAAGGCGGGTGGCTTTGATTCGGCTTACACTTATCTCAATGCCGTTTTCGATGCTGAGAAGCATTGTACTAACCTCGAAGGCTTCGCTTTCCATCCCGAAGTGGATGGATTTCGCTTGCCGACCGAGGCTGAATGGGTGTTCGTGGCAAAAATGGTCTGGAACCCAAGTTCAAGTTGGAATGCGAACAATTCGGATTACAAACTGCACGAAGTGTGTTCAATGAAAAATGTTGAATATGGCCCCTGTGACATGGCCGGTAATGCGATGGAGTGGGTGAACGATTGGCTTGGCCGTTTCCGTGATACGCCGCTCTCTAATTATGTGGGGGTTCCGGATGGTGGCTCGCTTGGAGAGCGCGTTGTGAAAGGAGGAAGCTATCGGAACGAGGCTCGCTCCATAATGATTTATTCTCGCGGTGACGTGTATATGGTGACATCTTCGACGAAAGCCGACTACGTTGGCTTTCGTCTTGCGTTTGGCGCAATTCCTGGGGCGACATGGATGAATTCCAATGGAAATGTTATGACCAGTCGAATTGTTCCCTTGGCGAATTCTTCTACTATACGCACTCAAACGGGTTCGTTCCGTTCGAAGTTGGTGTTTCGCAACGATTTGACGGGAAACCTTGCCTTTGTTGATTATTCAAACAGTATTCTGTCGGTGGTAGAGATTGAGGATACTCTTGATGCTTATCATCCTGAAATTTCGCCAGATGGAAAGCGTGTGGCTTTTTGTTCGGGGCTTGAGGGCGTTTCGGGAAAATCTTCGCTCTATGTTCGTGACTTGAATGCAGAGGGGACGAATCTTGTTAAGTTAGATGTGGAATCGGCTGCTATCCCGCGTTGGCGAGTTTTTGAAAATGGTGATACGGTGATTGTTTATGTGACCGATGCGGGGAACAATAAAAGCGAGGCTTCTTTCAAGTCGGCTTCTACATGGCAGGTAAAATTTGCAAATGGCAAGTTCGCTAAGCCTAAAAAACTATTTGATGGTGCTTATCATGGAGGCCTCAGTGAAGACGGATCTCTTGCTGTAACGGGGTCCAGTCTTTTGCGCGCTCATATTGCAGATCGTGATACGGTGTGGTATAACGAGGAACAGGCTTGCAATGCGTCGTTAGCGAAGGATGATAGCAAGCGTACATTGTTTCTTGATTTTGGTGGTAAAAATGGACGTGACTATGTAGGCGAAAATTATGGCCCTCATCAACGGATTTTGATTGCCGATAGCACAGGAAAATTAGTGGGTTCGGTAAAGGCTCCTGAAGGTTATACATTTGATCATAGCGAATGGGCGCTTGGCGTGGGAGACCTTGCTGTTGCAACATTGACCAATAGTGCTGGCGCACATACCAAAATTGTGCTAATAAATGTAGTTCGCGGCAATGTGATTGACGTTGCCGAAGGCGATGAACTTTGGCATCCGAATCTTTGGACCGCGCAAAGCGATGTGGCGAAAAACGTGTCGCTCGATGTAGATAGCGCGGGTGTTTATTTAGATGAAAATTTTGATGTGGGTGCAACCATATTGCGTTACAAGATAGAGTTGGTGTGGACTTATAGGAATTGGGCGAATGTTGTTGTGCTGGGGTCTTCACGCCCCCAGTCGGGGATTATTCCTGCAAAAATGCGGGAACAATTTAAGACTCTGAATGTGACGAATGTTCCGAATATGCTTGCTTCCACAGAATTTATTGCCAAAAATTATGTGTTCCCTCATGTAAAAAATTTGAAGTATCTCGTTATTTCTTTGGATATTGATTTGTGGCATAAAGATGAACATAGTGAATACAACTTTTTCTATATGGATTACAAAAAGTATCCCGGATATGTTTACGACGAAAATCATGATTTCTGGAAAAATGGTTACCCAGAAGGCTTGGCGGAGTTAACCCAGAATACGTTGGGGCAGGAATACAACGAAAAATTGTTGCGTTCGACATTAGGCTATGTTCCGGGAGATCCTTCCAGTTGGGAAGATGAGCCTGCGGTGGAGTTTGACAGTACTTGGATGGATTACAGAGCAGAACATTTTGAATCCTCCTTTGAATATTTGAAGAGTATTTTGAAAATGGCTGAAAATTACAACATCCGGGTCATTGGCATTGTATTTCCTCAAAGCCCGAATTTCAAGAAAACGGGTTCCTTTGGCCGTTATGGGATTCGCAGGAGCGAAGCTCCTGCCTTGCTGAAAAGAATCCAAGACTTGGAGTCTGTGTATCCGAATTTTATTTTTTGGGATGAAAATAAAATGGGTGACCATGACTACGATGATTCGATGGCGAACAACAAGGATCATTTGAGTGACTTGGGTGCACGTCAGTTAACGGAACGCTTGAATGTGTTGTTAGAAGGTATGGAGTAAAAAATGAAACAATTGCTGTTTTGCTTGTTCTTCCTTTTCGGGGCTCTCTTTGGAGTGTCTTGCACAAAATCGACCGATGCGGCTTCGGCTCAACAATCGGAGTTTAGTCAGGACATCCGTTTAGGGATGCTTCGTATAAATGCGACTGGAAAAAACATCTCGTTAGGAACGAATGAACCTACGGCAAAGGCGAATGAACGCCCCATAATGAATGTGGATTTTAGTTACGATTTTTCAATAGGCAAACACGAAGTGACCTGTGGCGCTTTTAATGATTTGATGAAACCCTTGACGGGGCTAATTCTTTCCTGTGCCCATGATAGTTTGCCTGCATCAGATTTGACTTATTACGATGCAATTTTATATGCCAATGCCTATAGCAAAGCTGAAAATCTTGATACCGCGTACACGTATGTCAAAGCTACATTCGATGCAGAAAATCATTGTACGAATCTGGAGGGCTTTGCCTTTCATCCCGAGGTGGAAACGTATCGCTTGCCCTCTGAGGCGGAATGGGTTTATGTAGCATCTCAAAACTGGAATGTGGAAAAAGGCTGGAATGCCGAAAATTCAGATTATCAGCTCCATGCTGTGTGTTCTATTGAGGTGTCCGAAAATATTCCCTGTGACATGGCTGGCAATGTGATGGAATGGGTGAATGATTGGCTTGTCTATTTCCGCGATACATCTGTAACAAATTATGTGGGCTCGCCCGATGGTGATGCCTTAGGCCAGCGTGTTGTAAAGGGAGGGAGTTTCCGCAATGCAGAAAAATCAATCACTTTGTACAGTCGTGGCGATGTGTATACGGTGACTTCTGCGACAAGGGCGAATTATGTGGGTTTCCGCATGGCATTTGGAGCCATTCCTGATGCCACATGGATGAATGCTAGTGGAAATGTCGTTGTGAGCCGTACTGTTCCTTTAGCGGGGGCTTCGACAGTTCGTGCGTTAACGGGTACATACCGCACAAAACTTGCTTTCCGCAACGATATTACGGGAAATCTCGCCTTTGTAGACTATTCCGGAGGAACGAATATGGTAATTGAAATTACCGATACGCTTGAAGTCTATCACCCTGAAATTTCACCTGATGGAAAAAAGGTTGCGTTCAGCACAGGCTTTGAAGGTGTTTCCGGAAAATCGGCTCTTTATGTTCGCGATTTGAATGCTTCGGGCTCGAATCTCGTCAAACTTGATGTTGAATCAGCAGTGATTCCCCGTTGGCGTGTACTAGAAAACGGCGATACGGTAATTGTCTATGTAACAGATGCAAGTAACAATGAAGATGAATCTGTATTTAAGTCAGCCTCGACATGGCAGGTGAAATTTTCAGACGGCAAATTTGGTACGGCCGAAAAATTATTTGACGGAGCGTTTCATGGCGGCATCAGCGAAGACAATACCCTTGCGGTTACGGGTGCGCGTCTGTTACGAGCGCGTATCGCAGACTCGGGCTCTACTTTGACGGGGATTGCTCAAAACTCCCTTTGGTACAATGGTGAACAGGCTTGCAATGCCTCGTTGGCTAAAGATAGCAGCAAGCGTACGCTGTTTCTTGATTTTGGTGGGAAGACTGGTCGTGAATTTGTTGGAGAAAATTATGGTACGCATGAGCGTCTGTTGGTCGCCAATGCTCAGGGGGCTTTGATTCAGTCGGTGGCAGCCCCTTCGGGATACTCTTTTGATCATAGCGAATGGACTTCGAATGGCAATTTGGTGGTGGCTACGCTCACGAATGTAAATGGAGCGCACCAGAAGATTGTCCTTGTGAATATGACCGATAGCTCTGTGACGGAATTGATGGAAGGCGATGAGTTGTGGCATCCTAGTTTGTGGGCTAATTTCGGTGCCATTTTAGAGGCCGATAATATCTTGGATTTGGACAGCGCAGGAATTTATTTGTCTGAAGACCATCAGATGGAGCAGGTCCGTTTTAGAATCAAGATGGAAAAGTTCTGGAAGAATCTTGAAAAGACTGAAGTTGTATTGGTCGGAAGTTCCCGCATGGAAATGGGTACAGATCCTGATTTGTTCCCAGAATGGAATATGTTGAATTTTGGGGTGACAGGAATTGATCCAAATCGTAATTATTACTTTATCTATAATTATTTGCTGAATCATTCGGAACGTTTAAAGGCGATTGCGGTTTCGATAGACATTGATTTCTGGCGTGGTCGTGAAGACCACTTGGAACATGTGCGTTTGGCGGGTGTGGGGTATGATTACGATGCAAACCATTCTTTCTGGAAAGATGGAGTTCCTGCGGGCTTTGTAGAAGCGGTTGAAAATGCTTACCCTGCTCCAGTTGAGGAATCGGTTCGGTTTACGGATCGTGGCGGCTTGACGATTCCCGTTCGTTCGTGGGATGCCGATGGAGTTGATGTGTTGTACGATTCTGCGTTTACGGAAACCGAACTGCAATACTTAGACAAGAATTTGGCTGAGTTCAAGAATTTGACAGAAAAGGCAGCAGAAAAGAACATTTATATTATCGGAATTATATTTCCGCAGGCCCCTCAATATAAAAATACAGGGGCCTTTGGTGCGTATGGATTGCCAAGAAGCATTGCTGTGCAAAAAATCGCCTATTTGGATTCTTTGGACAAAGCGGAACCCTATTTTATTCTAATGGATGAAAATAAAATGGGCAATCATGATTATTCCGATGAAATGGCTCATAACCGAGACCACTTGAGTTTTTTGGGTGCTCAAAAATTGACTGCTCGAATTGATTCCGTACTGCGCACCTTGAAATGGTAATAGTTGTTTTTGTCATTCTATTCGCAATTTTCCCGCTGACCGATACAGATATCTGGTGGCACTTGGCTTGTGCTCGCGAGTGGGTGCAGACTTGGACTCCGTCGCGCTCGCCGGTGGTGAATGTTCACGAATATTTCCAGATGGTGGTGGGCTTTGTCTATGGCATTGGCGGCGCCCCGCTCCTCGTTGCGTTCAAGGCTGTTTTGTGGGGGGCTGTTTTTGCGCTGTTCCTGTTGCCGCAAAGGAAACCTTGTGTTGAATGCCAAAGTAAATCTGCTGCGCTTATTGGCGTTGTCCTTGCAACACTCGTCCTCTTCATTTTCCGTTATCACTTCGAAATCCGCCCCGTGCTCTTTTCGCTATTGTTCCTTGGAATCTACTGGAACCTCCTTCCCGAAATTTTAAATTCATCGTCCCATTCTTCTCGAACCTCGCGCCTCGAACCTCGAGCCTTTTTCCTTCTCCTTTTCGTCCTTGTCATTCAATGGCTTTGGTGCAAGTGCCAGGGGCTTTATATCTTGGGCCCGCTTTTTGCAGTAGCGGTACTTGCTTCTGTATGGCTAGATGCCTGGCGGTTGAAAATAAAGTTGCCGAAAAGGTTCCGGCTATTCCATTTGGGCGTTGTTCTCGCACTGTTTGCAATGCCGTTTTTGCATAGTGAGGGGTTGAACTTGTTCCTCTATCCGTTTGGCCTCTTGGACCGCCTTGTCGGAATGAGCCCGTCGGCAGTGGTGTTTGCAAGTGAAATCGCCGAGAATCGTTCTCCGTTTACACTGCTGATGGCGGGGGAGAACGCCTTGGAATGTGTAGTGATGATTCTTTTGTGTGTAGCTGGGCTGGTAATCGCCGTTTGGAATGTGCTTAAGAGACGGCTCGGCTTGATGCCTATCTGCCTTTTTGCGACAGCATCCCTTGCCCTCATCGCCGAACGAAACTTCGTGCTGTATATGCCAGTGTTGCTGTATGGCACGGTTGCGTTCTCCACTAACCACCAACCACCAACCACTAACCACCAACCACCAACCACTAACCACTTCCTACTTCCTACTTCCTACTTCCTACTCTTCTTCCTTCTCGGCCTCTGGACCCGTTCTCTCCTCGCTTATGATAGCTCCATGATTGCATCCCAGCGTGTTCCGGTAGATGCCGCCGCCTGGATGGCCGCTCACCCGCACGAAGGCCATTTGTTCAACGACGACCGTGCCGGTGGCTATCTTGAATTTGTGAATCCTTTGGAGCCTGTCTACATTGACGGACGCTTTATCCTCAAGACGGCGGATTTCTTTGAACGCTATCTGCGCTATGCCAACGACCCTGCGCTGTTCATGCACGATGCTGATTCTCTGCGTATCGGTCGGGCCATTTTCCCGCTCCGTTATTATGCCCGCTGGGGGAGCCTCCTCTCGGTGCTCGATGCGCAGGAAGACTGGAATGTTGCTTACCGGGATTCGCTCTACATTGTTCTAAATCACGATATTTGGAATCTTGTCAGTGAAAGGTAAGTTTTTATCTTGGGAAAAAGTGATGTTGAACACGTATGGCTTTGATGCTATGCCCTATTTCCCGAAATATTCATTATTTTTAATAAGAATGTTTGATGAATGTTGCATCAGGCGAAAAACCTTTTAAGGAATGCTTATGAATGGTTTGGTAAAAATGGCTATGGTTCCTGCGTTTGCTTTTGGCTTGGCCCAGGCAACGGTTAATTTTCCGTATCCGCAGAGCACCAATTATGGTGGAAACGGTATCGTCCTCTCGAATCAAGCCGAAGCGGCTACGGAACTGAAGGCCGCTTTTGAATATTATTTGAAGGACAAGTACAAGGAAAGTGGAAATTATGCGGCGATAGAAAAGGACCATGGCAGTAATACTTACGTCTCCGAAGGGACGGGGTACGGCATGTTGATGATGGTCTATTTCAGCGACAATACGACGAGCTATCAGTCTCAGTTCGACAAGATGTGGGCGTTCTACAAGGCTGGCTCCAACGAGCACGGTCTCATGAACTGGTCGTTTGGTACTTTGACTCCGTCGGACAACAAGGCCAATGCGGCAACTGATGCCGAAATGGATGTCGCGGCTGCTTTGATCATGGCGTCGTACCAGTTTGGTGATGAAAAGTATTTGGACGAAGCGCGCACCCTTTTGCAAAACGTAAAGAAGTACGAGTTCGAAGAAAATGGACTGCATAAACCGGGTGACGCCTGGAACGACAAGAAAAATCCATCCTATGTGGCGCCTGCGTATTACAGGCTGTTTGCCGAGGTGGACAAGGACAATGCCGAGTTCTGGAATACGACGGCGATGAATGCTAACTATGCTTTGCTGGAAACAAACTCGGCTGAATATTCCACTGGGCTTTTTGACAACTGGTCCGATGCTAGCGGAAAGGGCATGGATAAATATTATGGTTACGATGCCGCACGCACGCCGTGGCGCCTAGCGCAGGACTTCTATTGGTTCGGCGAATCGAAAGCGAAGACGATGTTGGATAAACTCGGGGCGTGGGTGAGCAGTAAACCCGCTTCCGAAATGAAGGGAACTATCGAACGTAGCGGAAGCCAGATGTGGAACGACCACAACAGTACATTTGTCGCAACGTTGATGACTTCGCTTGTTACGGATGCATCGCGTCAGGATAAACTGGACGAATATTGGAAAGAGGCTGTTTCGCTGGGTGAAGAAGCCTATTTTGAACAGTCTATGAAAGTCCTTTGCGGTCTCCTCGTTTCGGGAAACATGCCGAACTTTGCCAATCCTCCTGCGGCTCCGCAGAGTTCCAGTGCCGGGCCTGAATCTTCGGCGGTTGCTTCGTCGAGCAGTGTGGCTCCCGGACAGGGTTCCAGCAGTTCTGGGCCGGTGCAGGAGAAATCCAGCAGTAGTGTTGCCGGGCCAGGAACGAGCAGCTCCGCGGCCGATGCAATTGCCTCCCCGGCATTGCTCCCGGCAGAATCGTTTGCTTTGCATGGTCGCGTTCTCCAGTTGAACCTGCATGCGACATCCCGTGTGGATATTGCCTCTGTAACGGGTGTTGTGGTCAAGTCGTTCCGTGTCGGTGCGAATTCTACGAGCGTTTCCTTGGCAGACTTGCCTTGCGGAACTTATCTGGTTCGCGTCCAGTCTGTTGGCACGGCCCGTATTCGGACATTCACAATCAAGTAATACGATTGAGGTTGAATAAAAATAAAAACGGACTTTGCCAGTCCGTTTTTTTTGTATTATTTCCTCATATAGAAAGGTCTATTTATGAAGAAATTGCTTTATTCCAAATTTGCTGCTACGGTGCTTTTTGCCGTGACTTCGATTTTTGCCCAGCAGGGCGCTCCGACGGGAGCCGCTGTCGATCCGACTGCCGACGAGCAGAAGGCTCTTTCGGCCCTGAAGGGAAAGCTTGAAGGGGCGATTGTCTGGGCGACGAGCCGCGCCAATTCGCATCACGATATTTGGATTATGAACGCCGACGGCACGAATGCCCGTGCGCTTACGAGCGGCGATAATGTGGACTGGTTCCCTCGCATTTCTCCAGACGGCTCTACTGTGTTGTTTAACCGCAGCAAGGGCGGCTGGGTTCCCGAAAACGACGCGAACTACCCTGAAAAGTGGGACTTGTGGATGGTCGATATTTCGGGCGAGAACGCACGCAAGGTGGTGGACAACGCCACGTGGGGCACCTGGAGGCCCGACGGCAAGTCTATCGTGTTTAGCCGTGCCGGCAAAGTCTTCACGATGGACCTCGCAAGCAAAAAGGAAACGCTTGTGCTCGATGGCGAGAAGGCTTTCAACAAGTCCGGCGTGATTCTGCAAGAACCGAACATGAGCCCCGATGGCAAGCATGTGGCGATTACGCTCCGTGGTTCCATGCGCGAAACGGGTGTTTGGGATTTGGAAAAGTCCCAGTGGACCAAGTCCGGCGATGGTTGCCAGATTGACTGGAACTTTGACGGCTCCAAACTTTACCGTGTAAACCCGACAGGCAATGGTGGTACTGCCGCTCCGAGCGAAATCCTGTGGTTCAGCGCCAAGGATGGTAAGCAGGTTGAAAAGGTGGGGTTCTTCGGTATCCCGAAAAACGTGAAACTCATGGATTTGCCTGGCCGCCGCAGCCACGAATATTTCCCGCGCCTCACTCCCGATGGCAAGTGGCTTGTCTGGGGTGCGACCGACAAGGGACATGACCACGATCTGTTTGACTACGAACTCTATATCTGGAAGATTGGTGAACCGGTGGAAACTGCAACCCGCATTACTTACCACACGGGTAACGACCGCTGGCCGGATATTTGGCTTGGCAAGGTCCCAGTCAAGGAAGCTCCTGCTGTGAAGCCTGCTGTCGAAGCTGCTGCAAAGGCGACCTCGGCCGCTGTTGCCGGTGGCGTGAGCGAAGCCAAAATGGATGAACTCATTCAGGCAATCGACCGCCTCACCGAAGCAGTGAAGTCGCTTGCGAAATAGTAGACGGTAGACAGTAGGAAGTAGACAGGTATAAGACTTCCTACTTCCTACTTCCTACTTCCTACTTCCGACCTTATCTTAAAACACATAATGGCAAATGCCCCGGCGACATTCATGCTCGCCTTGCGGCCCGCCATGGGAATCGTCACTTTCATCGTCGCCTCCGCCATTAGTTCGGGGGCGATTCCTAATTCCTCGTTCCCGAGGATGATGAGGCCCTTTTCGGGCCATGTTACGTTGTTTATGCTCGGGATGTCTTCGCCGGTTTCAAGGGCGATAATTTCGTAGCCATTTTCTTTGTGCCATTTGACGCAATCGAAGGGGCTGTCCCAGCGTTTAATGGGAATCCATTCCTGGCAACCGCGGGCTGCACTCTTGACGGTTACGTGGTCGGGACCGCAGCTGTAACCGCTCAGGTGCACTCCTTCGAGCCCGAAACAATCTGTGCTCCTGATGATGGAACCGACATTGAATGCGCTACGAAGGTTGTGGACAAGTACGGCGAAGGGGAGGGGCGCTTCGTTCGGAGTTTCGCGGTCACCTGGTTCCTGCTCCAGGTAAACATCTCTCTCAAACCCGAGCCCGGCACGGGTACGGAATGTCTTGTAAAGGTCTATCATCTGTGCCTGGTTTTTGCCCGTAAGACGCTCGCTTTCGGGAAGTTTCATCCATTCGGCGTATGTCTCGAATTCGCGTTTGGCGCGAGGCACGTCGTCGCCCAGTTGCAATATGATGACTCGCAACAATTCGGCCATGCGTTTGGCCTTAGAGGTGTCCTTGGTGGCCAAAAATTTCTTCTCTGAAAACATGCGAAAAATATAGCTCTATTTGGCATGAAAAGAGAGGGCGCGATTGCTTGATTTTTAGGGTGTTTTTTTCATATTTTACTATCTTTATATTACATGCAAGAAGCACGAAAACCGCGCATCCTCATCACGAACGACGATGGGGTAGGTAGCGCGAACATGCACGCCCTCGCTGGCGCTCTTTCTCCCTATGGGGAGGTTTTTGTGTTTGCTCCGAAATCGGAACAGAGCGGTGTTTCCCACGCATTTACGGTTCGTCGTGGCCTTCTGGTTGAAGAGGTCCCTTCCGAGGACGGTTACAAGGTCTTTTCGATGGACGGGACCCCTGCCGATTGCACGAAGTTTGCCTTGGGGCATTTTGCTTCCTATGGCTTGGAGGTAACCGAGGGGCATGGTCCGGGAGTTTTTGACGTGTGCTTCTCGGGCGTGAACGTGGGCGAGAATTCTGGCGTGTCTTCGCTTTATTCGGGGACAGTCGCCGGTGCGCGTGAAGCAGCCCTCTGGGGGGTGCCGGGTATTGCGCTTTCGCTGCGCGGGATGAATGCCTCCCTCTTGCCAGTTGCAATTGATTTTGCCGTAAAAATTGTCGAGAAACGCCTGTTCGAAAATATTCCTGCCGGCGTATTCTGGAACGTGAATTTCCCAAAGGCCACTGCCGAAACCTTCAAAGGTTTTAAGGCGACGAGGATGGCCCTTGGAATGTTTACGGACCACTACTCCCACGATGGGGGCTTGTGGCAACTGGACGGTGACAAACTGTGGGACGAGCAGCCCGTGGATAGCGATGATTATTTGCTGAATCAAGGCTATGCGACGGTCACTCCCCACCACATCGACCAGACCGATGAGAAAAGTTTAAAAAAAATAAATGAAATGTTAGCGGGAGGTGCTTGCGGCTAGGATGTCCTAACCACTAATCACTAACCACTAACCACTAACTGAGGAATAATAATGTCAGAAGAAATGGTACCAGGCTCGCAGTTCAAGTCCCTCATCGAGAAGGACATGCAGGATTGCTACCTCCGCTATTCCATGAGCGTAATCGTTGCGCGTGCTCTGCCCGATGCGCGTGACGGCTTCAAGCCCGTGCACCGCCGCGTGATGTTCAGTATGCACAAGCTGGGCGTGGTGCCCAACAAGGGTACGGTCAAGTCCGCCCGTATCGTGGGTGACGTTATCGGTAAGTACCACCCGCATGGCGACTCCGCCGTGTACGAGACGCTTGCGCGTATGGCCCAGGACTTCTCCCTGCGTTACCCGCTGGTGTTCGGTCAGGGAAACTTCGGTTCTATCGACGGCGACAGCCCTGCTGCCATGCGTTACACCGAAGCCAAGATGAACAACCTCGGTGCGCTCATGCTCGAAGACCTGGAAAAGGATACTGTCGACATGGGCCCGAACTACGACGAGTCTCTTGAAGAACCGCTGGTCCTGCCTTCGGCACTCCCGAACATGATTGTGAACGGTACCTCCGGCATTGCCGTGGGTATGGCGACCAACATGGCTCCGCACAACTTGCGCGAAGTCGGCGCCGCAATACACGCCTTGGCTGAAAATCCGGACCTTCCGGACGAGAACTTGATGGACTACATCAAGGGCCCGGACTTCCCGACCGGCGCAGTCGTCTGTGGCCGTTCCGGCATCCGCGAAGCTTACCTCACGGGTCATGGCCGCGTGCGCGTGCGTGCCCGCACCGAAATCGAAACGGATTCCAAGGGTAAACCGCGTATCATCGTCACCGAAATCCCGTACATGGTGAACAAGGCGGAACTTTGCAAGAAGATCGCAGACCTTGTTCGCGAAAAGCGTGTCGACGGCATTACCGACATCCGCGACGAATCCAGCCGCGACATCCGCATTGTTATTGAACTGCGCCGCGACGCCGTGGGCGAGGTGGTCTTGAACAACTTGTTCAAGTACACGCAGTTACAGACAACGTTTAGCATTTACAACCTGGCCCTCATCAACAACCTGCCCAAGGTCTTGACGATGAAGGAATTGCTGCAGGTTTACATCGATCACCGTCTCGACGTGATTACGCGTTCGACGCAATTCGACTTGAAGAAGGCCGAAGCCCGCCTCCACATCATCGAAGGCCTGCGCATCGCGACGCAGAACATCGACGAGGTCGTGCAGATTATCAAGGCGAGCAAGACGACCGACATCGCGAAGCAGAGTTTGCAGGACCGTTTCGGCCTCGACGAAATCCAGTCGCAGGCTATCGTGGACATGCGCCTCGGCCAGCTCACCGGCCTCAACCTCGAAAAGTTGGAAGCCGAATACAACGAGCTCGTGGCGACTGTCGCCGACTTGAAGGACATTCTCGAAAAGCGCGAACGCCGCATTGCCATCATGCTCGAAAAGCTTGATGCTGTCGTGGCGAAGTACGGTGACGAACGCCGCACCACCATTGGCGAAGCCATCGACGACAGCGACGAAGAAGACCTGATTGCCGAAGAGGAACAGGTGATTACGCTCAGCCGCGAAGGCTACATCCGCCGCCTGCCCATCGACACGTTCAAGGCGCAGAACCGCGGCGGCAAGGGCATTATCGGTGCCGGCCTCAAGGACGAGGACAACGTGGAGCAGATCTTCACGGCGAGCACGCATAGCTACCTGCTCGTGTTCACCAACAAGGGTCGCGCCTACTGGACCAAGGTCTACCGCCTGCCCGAAGGCACGCGCAACGGCAAGGGCCGCCCGATTGTCAACTTTGTCGGGCTTACGGACGGCGAAACTGTACAGGCGATTGTGCCGGTACGCAAGTTCGGCGGTTTCTTCTGTCTCGTGTTCGTGACCAAGAAGGGTATCATCAACAAGATGGACCTCAAGCTGTTCAGCCGTCCGCGCAAGGCTGGCGTGAACGCCATCAGCCTGGACGAGGGCGACGAACTCGTGAAGGTGCAACTCGTGGGCATGACCGAAGAAGAATACAAGGCTTCCCTGAACGCAGGCGATGTCGAAGATGCCGCCGATCAGTCTGCCGAGACTGCCGAACCGGCTGAAGGGGAGGCCGAAGGCGATGATGCCGAAA
>JAEERM010000112.1 GCA_016285835.1 Fibrobacter sp. | reverse complement strand
CAAATACTTCGAATACAAGAAAAACCAGCGCACCAATGCGGAATTTTTCCGCAAGTTCAGCACGGTTTCTCAGTTTGTGCAGCTCCAGGGGCTTTGCGAATCTGCCGACGATAGCGCGCTCCGCCGCTTGACAGCCGAAGTGCTCAAGGAAGCCTCCAAGTTCAGTAACTTCGTGAGCTACGACTCCATTCAGCACCGCGCCTCCCTTTTGGAAGATACCATCCAACGCTCTATCGAAGGCCTGCGCCTCAACGAAGACAAGTACCTGAGTTTCCTCGCAACCAGTTCCAATTTGGCCCCGTTCTTCGGCCTCTTGGGTACGGTGTGGGGCATCATGGTTGCCTTTTTCCAGATTGGCCAGCACGGCTCGGCAGACTTGACTGTCGTGGCACCGGGTATCGCTATGGCCCTTATTACGACGGTTGGTGGCCTTGTGGTCGCCATTCCGGCCTCTGCTGCATATAACTATTTCACATCCCGCAATAGCCAGAACGAAATTTCCTACTTCAACTTCGGTTCCCAGGTCTTGAGTCTCTTCAAACGCGGCGACTTGCTTGCCCTGGAAGAAGTTGCCGGCTAGGAGGGCCTTAAGTGAAGCGCAGTCGCGGAAAAGAACTCAAGCAGGAAATGAACCTCACGAACATGATTGATATCGTGTTCGCGATTCTCATTGTGTTCATTATCTCTGCCCCGCTCATGAGCCAGGGGGTCAAGGTGGACTTGCCCAAGGCCGAAGCCCCGACCATGGAGCAGGAAAAGCTTTTGAAGGTCTCCATTACCAAGAACGAGGAAATCTACATCGCCGATATGATGGTCGATTTTTCCAGTTTCAATAGCGTGTTCAAGTCGCTGTGGAATGGCGAGATGGCTGTAGTCATCAACTCCGACGAGGATGTTCACTATGGTCTCGTGATGAAGGTTGTGACTCAGGTCCAGAAACTTGGGGTGACCAAACTCGGGTTCCTTACGTTGAATCCTAAGGACAAACCGGGTAAATGAAAGAGAGCAAGGAAAATATCCAGTATTTCTCCACGGGAGACGACGGGACAATCATAAAGATTGTCGTGTGTGCTGCGATATTCCATTTGGTCGTGGTGGCCATCTTTGCTGCCCTGCATTTTGTAGATTTCAAGCAGGAGCCCGAGATGATTCCTGTGTTCGAAATGGTGCAGGTACAACCGCCGACTCCGACGCCTCCCACGCCGAGGACGCAACAGCCTAAGCCCAAGCAGGAACCGCCCAAGCCCAAGGTGAACAAGGAACTCCCGCCCGAAATCAAACCTGAACCGGAGCAGAAGCCCGAGGAAGTTCACGAGGAGGTGCCGCCCGAGCCGGAACCAGAACCAGAGCCGGAGCCGGTGGACGATTTCCCGGTGGACGATTTGGACTTGCCAAAATCGATCGAAGCGCCGAGTTTGAATCCGGTCGGTTCTGTTGACATGGATCCTCTGATGCAGGTCTACCTGGAGAGGCTCAAGCAGATTATCATGAGCAATTTCAACCCGCCGAGTCACTTGAACATTCCGAGGGATGCAAAGACAACGGTGCAGTTCACTGTGGACCGTTTCGGTGGAATATCCGCTGTCGTGCTCAAGAAGTCATCGGGTTACAAGACGTGGGATCATTTGTCCATGCGTGCTGTCCGCATTTCCAAGGTGCCGGAACTGCCGCCTAACTACCGTGCTCCGAGCCTGGTTCTCCATTTTAACTTTACCCCGAATTAGTGCCGAGGAGTGAGAGTAATATTTGATATGAAAAGAATCTTTGCTTTGCTTGCTTTCTTGATGTTTGCGGTGCCGAGCGCATTCGCGTCAATCGATACGATTGCCGTGGATGTGGGCATTTCCGTCTTCAAGACGATGCCGATTGGCGTGGTCCCGTTTGCAGAACCTAAGGGCCGGATTTCTTGGAGCGAAGAAAAACCGCACGAAATTGTGACCCGCGATGCGAACCTCTCCGGCCGTTTCGATGTTATCGCTTCGGACAAGTTTAATTTGGCCCTGTTCAGCCGCAACCGTGCCAAGCACTACATCACGGGAAAGGCGACCGTTCTTTCCGATGGACGTGTCCAGCTGGATTGTTACCTGTATGTATCGCAGACCAAGGACCTGCTCCTGGGCGAAACCTATAAGGTTCAACAGAGGGATATGCGCCGAGCCGTACACAACTTCTTTGACAAGGTGGTGAACCGCTTGTGGGGCGACCGCGGTGTAGCCTCGACAAAGATTGCTTACGTGTCCAAGATTGAGGGTGTAAAGCAGGTCGTGGTGGCTGATTACGATGGTTTCCACCGTTCCCAGATTACGCGCGACACGTCCATCAGCATGATGCCTGTGTGGATGAAGGGCAACAAGGGCTTGGTTTATGTCAATTTCAAGACGCACCGCCCGCGCCTTTATTTCAAGACTTTCGGCGGTGTCGAAAATCCGCTGTTCCCGTTCCTGGACCAGACGTACAGCCCTGCGGTCAACCCGAAGACGGGCGAACTTCTGTTTTCCTCGACGGTCGACGGCAAGACGGATTTGTATATCGGCAACATGCAGACGGGCAAGGCCCGCAAGTTCGCTTATCTGAAAAGTAACCAGACGAGCCCTGCCTGGAGCCCGTTCGCAACAGAAGTCCTCTTTACTAGCGACCGTGGCGGTGGCCCGCAGATTTTTGTGATGGGTAAGGATGGCTCTGACATGCGCCGTGTTACCTTCATGGGCCGTTACAACGAACGCGCGAGTTGGTCTCCGACGGGGGATCGCATTGCCTATACATCCATGGACAATGGACACATGAACATTTATACCTGCGCCCTGGACGGCTCCGACATTACGCAGCTTACGTCTAACGCAGGGAACAACGAACATCCCACGTGGTCGCCTGACGGAAAGCTCATCGCTTTCAGCAGCAATCGCACCGGTAGCTACCAGATTTACATCATGCGTGCCGATGGTTCCAACGTCACCCGCATTACGAAGGGCGGCGAGAACACTTCTCCCACCTGGTCTTGGTTCTACGACGAAATTAACCCATAAATCCCCATAAACAAAGAAGGTCAAAAATGAAAAATATCACAAAAATCGTTCTCACCGCAGGTTTCGCCTGTCTCGCTCTTGTCGCTTGCTCCAAGAAGCAGCCTCCTGCAACGGAACCCGCTGCTGAAGAAGCTCCGGCTGCCGAAGCTACGGCTACTGCCGCTCAGCCTGGCCCGAATGCGGATTCCCTTGCTGCCGAACAGGCCCGTCTTGAAGCCGAACGCCTTGAAGCTGAACGTGCTCGCCTTGAAGCGCTCATCAACCAGATTATGTCCGAAGACGTTTACTTCGACTTCGACCGTTCCGAACTGACCGAAAAGGCCAGGGAACTCCTTGCCCAGGTTGGCGAACTCCTCCTCAAGGAACAGCGCTTCACCATCACTATCGAAGGCCATACGGATGCCCGTGGTACGGAAGACTACAACTTCACTCTCGGTGCCAAGCGCGCTATGAAGGTGAAGGAATTCTTGATTGCTTACGGTGTCTCTGCTGACCGCATGGAATCTGTGAGCTACGGTAAGGAAAATCCGAAGGTCGAAGGTTCTACCGAGGAAGCTTATTCCCAGAACCGTCGCGCGAATTTCCGTGTGAACATTAAGTAATTCGAGGTGTTTTTGAAAATGAAGTATTTGGCCCTAGGCCTGGCTTTCTCTGTACTTGCGCTTACGGGGTGCTCTCAGATTACTATGCTCCGTACGCAAGAAATGGAGAACGTGGGCGCCAACGTACAGTCAAATGTCATCGAGTCGGTGGATTCTTCCATGAAGTCTCTCGAGGACTCGCTCCGTCAACGCATCGATTCCTTGGAAGCGAAGTTGGCGCAGGCGGCCCTTCTGCAGAACCGCATGCAGGCGGAAATCACGATGCTGTCGCGTCGCGTCTCGGATGAGTCCGAACGCAATGATTCCCGTCAAGAGGAAGTCCTCTACCGTTTGGACATGTTGCTCGGCAAGTCCGACAAAATCCTTGCGAAGAAGGTGGTCGTGAGCGGAGCTCCGGCACCGGTATCCATGGATAGCGTGGAACGCGAAGCGGAAAAGCTCGTGGAAGCCGAAGCGATGTTCAATACGGCACGATCCGACTACCATCGTGGCGAATACAAGTTGGCGTATTCTGGGTTCAAGCAGGTTTATGAACAAATGAAAACCGGTGAGCTTGCCGAAAACTCGCTTTACTGGATGGGCCTTTGCCTGATTGATGCAAAGCAAGAGGACAAGGCCAAGAAGGTGTTCACAAGCCTCGCGGAAGCCTTCCCCGAAGGGGGCAAGGTATGCGCGACGATGTTCAAGTTGGCACAGCTTTATGCTGCCGATAACGATGTCGAGAAGCAGAAGCAGTACCTGCAGAAGATCCTGAGTAGCAAGACCTGCGCCTCGACGGGTGAGTTTGAACAGTCTGCCGAAATCTTGCAAGAACTGCTTGAGAAGAATCCGGCAGAAATCAAGACTCGTGGTAATTAGTTGAAACCTTTAAGGATTTCGAATGGCTGATATTTTGATTCTGGGCTATGGCCCTGCAGGAATTTCCGCAGCACTCTATGGGCTCCGTGCGGGGCTGGATGTGCTGATTGTCGGTAAAAATGTAGGGGCGCTCGCCCGCGCACACATGATAGAGAACTACTATGGCTTGGAAAAACCGCTCAGTGGTCCCGAGCTTGCTGAAGTGGGTAAAAAACAGGCACTGGCCCTTGGCGCCAAAATCGTGGACGACGAAGTTACAGACCTTTTCTTCGATGGGAACGATTTTGTGGCAGGTGGCCTAAGTGGGGAATATCGTGGCAAGGCGTGTATCATGGCTACAGGATCTGCCCGCAAGAAACAACCTCTGCCTGGGATGGCGGAACTCGAAGGGCATGGCGTGAGCTATTGCGCCGTGTGCGATGCATTCTTCTATAGACAAAAGAAGGTCGCAGTCTTGGGTTCTGGCGAATATGCCCTGCACGAGGTATCGGAACTCTTGCCGATGGCATCATCCGTTACGTTGCTTACAAACGGGAGCGAAACAACGGCGACGTTCCCCGAAACAGTGACTGTAGAAACCCGCAAACTTGCCGGGCTTGTCGGCGAGGGCGCTTTTAAGGGCGTCCGCTTTGAAGATGGCTCAGAAGAATCCTTCGACGGCCTGTTTGTCGCACTGGGTAGCGCAAGCGCCACCGACCTTGCTCGCAAGGCCGGCGCGGCCTTTGACGGCGCGAACCCCGTGCTCGGTCCCGATTTCCAGACAACGGTTCCCGGGCTCTTTGCTGCGGGTGACTGCACCGGGGGTACGCTCCAGGTGGCTGTTGCCGTGGGCGAGGGCGCTGTGGCCGGGCTTGCTGCAATCAAGTACCTGCGTGAAAAGCGCAACGCCTCCGCATAGCGCGCTCATGGCGAAGGGGCATCCTTGATTCGCCGACTGACACTTTTAACTAATCCGGACAAATGCAACATGCATTGTCCGCTTTGTTTTTTGGCCCAGCGCCAGGCGAAGCTTGGCCTGGGCGAAATGCCCTTCGCCACTGTGCGCGCGGCCATCGAGAACGCCTTGAAAGAGGGACTGCGCGAAGTCATCCCGAGTACGATGGGCGAGCCTCTACTTTATTCTCATTTTGCTGAACTGCTTGAATTATGCAAGGCGAGCGGAGTCCCCTTGAACCTCACGACAAACGGGAGTTTCCCTGGAAAGTGGGGGACGGAAGAGGGTATGCGCCACCTGTTGCATGCGTGCAGCGATATCAAGGTGAGTTGCATGGGATTTGACGATGATGTTTTTTCGGAGATGATGCCCGGCGGAAATTTTTCGCAGTGGAAATCGAATGTAGAAAGGCTCGTTTCCCTGGCCCGTACAGAGCGGGCCGCTGCTGGCACCGAATCTATAAGCACAATCTCGTTGCAGGTCACATTGCACAAGAAATTTGCTCCCATTGCTGGTGCGGTTCATTCTATTTTATATTGGGCGCAGTCTATAGGAATCGACCGCATTAAATGGAATCCGGCGGTGTTTTTGAGTACGGCTCCCGATGAATTGGTTCACCAGTACGCCTTGGAGCCGGACGAAATTCAAGCGTTGAAGTCTCAACTTGTACAATCGGCAAAGTCTTGCAAAGTCCGTTGCGAAGGGTCGCTCTTTTTTGAACCTGCACAAGAATCATGTGGGGTAGATTCGATTCCCTGCCCGTTTGTCGATGAATTGTGGGTGTTGCCGGACGGGAGTGTTCAACATTGCCCGAATCCGGAGCGCCGTTATGGTAATCCGGCATCTCCTGCGGCTCGGTGTTCTCAGTGCTTGATGCGTTGCGCTCCGCGGAGCAAGTTCTGACGGCTAGCTTTGCGGCTCCTGCTCGTGGTGCTGCCCGTACATTTCCTCGATTTGTTCTGCGTACCGGGTCTCGGTGGCTTTCCTGCGGATTTTCAAGGTGGGTGTCAGGAGTCCAGATTCTATGGTGAGTTCGTCACCGATGAGCGTCCACCTGCGAATCTGTTCCCAGTGGTTCAACTTCTTGTTGATTTTCCCGATATGGCGGTTGATGGCTTCGCGGATGCGGTCGGATTGCATGGCCTTTTCGATTTCGAAATCCTCTTTGTGGACGCGAAGCAGGCGGCGAGCGCCTTCGGGGTTCAGGAATACCAGCGCCGAGACGAACTTGCGGTCGTTCGCGATGACGAGGGCCTGTTCCACCACGGGGTGGCGGCTGATTTCCAGTTCGATGGGGTTCGGGCTCACGTATTTGCCCGTACTCGTTTTTAAAAGTTCCTTGAGGCGGCCTGTCAGGGAGAGAAATCCGTTGTCGTCGATAAATCCCTGGTCGCCGGTGCGGAAGTAGCCATCCGGCGTAAAGGCTTCGCTGTTCAGGTCGGGCCGGTTGTGGTACCCGGCAAAGACACTGTCGCCTTTGACCAAAATTTCGTTGTTCTCTCCGATTTTAACGGAAAGGTGGTCAAGCGGCTTGCCTACGGAACCGACCGACTGGTTGTTTTCGCAGTTGGCGCTTACGACGGGCGAACATTCGGTAAGGCCGTATCCTTCGTAGACCGGCAACCCGACGTTCAGCAAGAAGCGGCTGATACTCTTGTTGAGTGCGCTACTGCCCGAAATAATCATCCTGAAATTGCCGCCGATGGCATCCCTCATCCTCTTGTATACGAGGCGGTCATAGAAACGGCGCAATAGGCTCGGGCGCTTTTCGGGGTTCTCAATTTTGGCGATTTTCACGGCGCGCTTGATAATCCAGCTTTTGGGGCCGCGCGATTTGTCTGCTGCAATCGTGATGCTTTCGTAAACGCGTTCGAGAATTCTCGGCACGACAATCATGACCGTCGGCCGGATTTCTTTCATCAGGACGGCTGCATTTTTGGGGCTGTCGGCGAAGTAGATGGGAATCCCGTTCAAGATATAGTAGTACACGGCCATTCGCTCGAAAACATGCGCGACCGGGAGAATGGTCAGTGCGACATCCTTCTTGCGGTTCAGCGGGAACAGCGGCAGGATGTTCTGGATTTGCGAGAGCATGTTCCTGTGCGTGAGCTCGACTCCCTTGGGCCGGCCGGTGGAACCGCTTGTGTAGATGATGCTGAAAAGGTCGTCCGGCGCGATGGAAAACACTTGCGTCTTGATCCAGAGAGCAGATTCCGGCTTGTCGATGACCTTGAGCCCGTCCATAATCAGGGTGTCCCAGTAAACTCCGTTGGGTGGGAGCACGGTGCCCGTATCTAGCTGGATGATGGCCTTGAAGCGGGGGAGCAGGGCCTGTAACGGGGTGTCAAGTTGAGCGATGTTCTCGATGATGAGAACCTGCACGTTGGCGTCGTCGCACTGGAACTGGAAATTTTCGGAAGAAATGTTCGGGAACAGCGGCACCACCATGGCGTGGTTGATTTGCGTCGCGATGTCGGCCAGGAGCCAATAGACGGAACTGGGCGCGATGATGCCGATGCTTTCGCCTGCAATGATTCCGCGGTCCCTAAGGGCAAGCGCGATTGCCGTTGCGTCACGCCTCAGTTTTGACCTGGAAAAATGGACCCATTGGTCGCCATTTCTCTGGAACCAGCCGCCGAAATCCGAGCGGTCGCAGTTTGTGAAAAACATCGAAGCGAGAGATGTAAACTGAAGCGGTTCCATGTAAATGAAAATAACATTCTAAACGGCTCATGGAACGAAAAAAAAAGGAAATTTTTTCTACAAAAAGTCCCAAAATACGAATTTCTCAAAGAATCGCCCCCTGTTGGAGTAAACAGTAGACGGCAGGAAGTAAATCCTCACAACTCATAACTCACAACTCATAACTCACAACTCATAACTCACAACTCATAACTGACAACTCACAACTGATAACTCACAACTGACAACTCACAACTGATAACTCACAACTGATAACTCACAACTGATAACTACTGCAAATCGCGCTGGAGGATTTCGCATTTCTCGCGCTTCCACTCTTCGAAGGTGTCGTCGGCGATGTGCTGCTTGGCTTCGCGCATCAGGTGCAAATAGAAATGCAGGTTGTGGATGCTCGCGAGCGTGAATCCGAGGGATTCCCCGGCGTGGTGCAGGTGGCGCAGGTAGGCGCGGCTGAAGTTTCGGCAGCAGTAGCAGTCGCAATTCGGGTCGACCGGCTTGTCGAATTCCTCGGCGTGGCGGGCCGCCTTGTAGCGCAGCACGCCTTCGCTCGTGAACAGCATGCCGTTGCGGGCGTTACGGGTGGGCATCACGCAGTCGCACATGTCCACACCGCGCTCGATGAGCTCCAGCAAATTCCACGGTGTGCCTACACCCATCACGTAGCGGGCGTGGTCCTGTGGCAGAATGTCGGTGCAGAAATCCGCAATCTCGTACATCGTCTCGGTGGGCTCGCCTACGGAGAGTCCTCCCATCGCGAATCCGTCGGGTTCCAGTTCCGCGATGCGTTCGATGGCCTGTTGACGCAGGTTCTTGTGCATGCCGCCCTGGATAATCCCGAAGAACTGCTGGTCGTAACCATGGATAGGCGGGTGTTCCTTAAGCCATTGCATGGCCTCCGCGGTCCACTTGAGGGTGTAATTCAGGCTGTGTTCCGCTTCCTTGGCGGTGCTCGGGAAGGGGGTACATTCATCGAGCGCCATGATGATGTCGGCGCCGATTTCCCGCTGGGCGTTCATGACGCTTGCCGGGCTAAAGAAATGCTTTGATCCGTCCAAAATGCTCCGGAATTCTACGCCTTCGGGCGTGATTTTGCGGAGGTCCTTCAGGCTCCATACCTGGAATCCACCGCTGTCCGTGAGCACCGGGCCGTCCCACGCCATGAACTTGTGGATGCCGCCCGCCTTCGCGATGCGGGGCGTGGTGGGGCGCAAGTACAGGTGGTACGTGTTCGCAAGGATGATTTCCGCCTTGATGTCCTTGAGTTGAGCTGGCGTTACCGCTTTCACGGTCGCTTCAGTGCCTACCGGCATAAATATGGGGGTGGTCACGTCGCCGTGGTCGGTGTGGACTACGCCCAGACGGGCCTTGGACTTCTTGGAGGTTTTCAGGAGCTCGAAACGATTCATGAATTTAGTGGTTAGTAAACAGTGGTTAGTAAACAGGGGGCTGAAAACGACGTTCAAAGAAAAATTTAGAAAAAATAACCAAAATCTCAAGAATTTCTAACCACCAACCACTAACCACCAACCACTAACCACCAACCACTAACCTGTTGTCAATTTATCCATGAATATTGTCGGTTTGCACTAAAAGTGGTCTTTTTTTGGGGATAGTTTAATAGTGGTGTTTGTATGGGTCCGGGAAAAACCGAGTGAATGGAGATGTTGCAATATGAAAAGATGGGAAAAAATTGCCTTTGCGGCTACCTTGGGGTTGTCTATTTCTGCTTTTGCTGACAACCCGATTTCAACTTACCATTATCTGGCGGACCCTTCGGCGGCGGCAGACGACAGTACCTTCTACATCCTGACCGATGTCGATGACTACAGTCCCCAGAAAAATTATGACTACGACATC